>DASWPR010000023.1:0-7674 GCA_036398455.1 Dokdonella sp. | reverse complement strand
ACGTGCGCATCAGCGAAGACCTGGCGAACCGCCTCGGCGTGCCGGAATCGGCAGGCTGGGAAGTCGCCGACTTCGCGATGAATGCGCAGGTGAACATCGTCGGCAACAATCCGCAGCCCGATCGCTCCTGCAGCCCGTATCCGTGGCCGAACATCGCGGTGCCGAGCGGCGGTGGCGCGATCTACCAGGCCGATCTTTTCATGCAGAGCTTCTCGGTCGATCCGGTCGGCTGCCAGACCTGCGACGGCCCCGGCGGCGCGCATGACGGCATTGCCGGTTTCGCGCCGACCTCGAGCCTGATCAACAACAAGAACCAGGGTACGGCCGTCGCGACCATTCCGGGCGATCCGCTCGGTACGAGTACGGCGCTGAATACCGCGAACATCGCCTGGTACACGAAATTCACCGGGTCGGCGCCGAACTACAACCCGCCGTACAAGAACGACCAGCATCCGTTCCTGATCTGGAACATGTACCGCATCAATGCCGACGGCAGCATCGAACAGATCGGCCGCTCCGGCGTGAAGCACGCGTTCCTCACGATCAATGCAGGCTGCATGGATTCGTGCTTCGACTCGCATTCGCTCGGCCTGGGCTGCGGAGACACCTACGGCACCGGCAACAACGATAGTCCCTCGGACATGGGGCCGCGTTCGGAGATCATTCCAGCCAGCGCGACCTGGGGCCGCTGCGGATCGATCTTCGACCCGAACTGCACGGGAAGCGAACAGGGCAACGGCAATACGTCGTGGACACAGCGGTTGCAGACGCATGAATCGCAGATCGACCCGGCTGCGAATGCCGGAGCGACCTACAAGTTCGAGTCCTGGTACATCGCGCGCGACGACATCAACATCTACAATTCGATGGCGACGCTCACCGTGACCCCGCACTACTCCGGCAGCCAGTGGTCGCTGTCGAACCAGACCGGCTATCGGCTGGGTCCGGCGATCGACCGCTGGGTCGATCCGTCGGCGCCCGGTGCGAATGCGCTCAGTACAGAGCTTGCGAACAGCGAAGGCCACGCCAAGGTCGCGGTGAAGGCGATCGACAATGGCAACGGAACCTGGACCTACACCTACGCCGTGATGAACCTCGATTACGCGCGTGGTGTCGTGCAGTCGGCTTCCGCCGGCGGCGGGCCGGATCCCCGCGTGCTCAGCAACAAGGGCTTCGACAGTTTCAGCGTGCCGGTTCCGGCAGGCAGTACGGTCAGCGGCCTCGTGTTCCGCGACGGCGACACCGATGTGACCAACGACTGGAAGGCGCGCGTCGTCAGCGGCAACATCGTCTGGGGCCTGTCCAGCAACAGCCGCACGTCGCCTGGCGGCCATGTCGGTCCGCCGACCGGCAAGACGCTCGACTGGGGCACGCTGTACTCGTTCTCGGTGACGGTGAATCACGCACCGACCAGCGGCAGCAGCAGCCTGCACGTAGCGACCGCCGGTTCGTCGGGTGCGCCGAGCGCGTACTCGGTCGCCACCCTGGTACCGGGCGGCTGATTCGGCTGCGTCGCGCGGCAGCACGCCGCGCGACGTCCGCTGCAGCATCGAACCGCCGCGCTCTGCAAGGAGCGCGGCGGTTTTTTTTGCCGGTCAGCGCGCGGGAACCAGTTCGAGCCGGTGCTCGGGCGCGCCCGGCAGGAACGCTGTCGGCTTGCCCGCTGCCCAGTCCGCGTGCCCGCTGCCGTAGTACGGCGACAGCGGATGGCCGCTCTGTCCGCCCGACATCATGAAATAGCCGTGGGATTCATCGCCCGGTGCGACGGCGAAACGTTCCGAAGCGCCGAAGCTCGGGCCCTGCACGCGCGGCATGTTGTTGTCGCCCGGCAGTGCCTCGTAGGGCATGTCGAGCCAGCGTCCGAGAAAAGCAGGCAGCGCGCGCGACAGGGGATACTGGATGCGTGCGGTGTTGCGCTCGCCCCAGCGCCGTGCGCCGATGCCGCCGGGCTGTGCGTCGAGTGCCAGGCCGGCGCGGTCGGCACAGGCGATCAGCAGCGCGTCCCAGTCCGCATAGGTCGGCGGCAACAAGTGCGGCGGGCGTTCGCTGACGAGTTTCCACACGACGTGCTCGATCTGCGGCTGCTTGGGCGCGGCGAAGTCGGCAAAGCGCCTGCGCACCGCTGCGGAAAAGCCATCCTGCACGCTGTCGACGACTTCGTTGCGCCAGGCGCGCACGACGCGATACGCGACCGAGTCGACGCCTGCATGGCCGTCCCAGCCCTGCAGGATCGTCTTCATCGCTTCGTGCAGCGGCGACGTCGGCGCGCGATTGAGTTCGAGCTGCAGCAGCTCCTTCCAGCGTTCGAGGAACAATGCGCGATCATCCAGCTGGATCGCCAGCATGTCCGCCGGCGCGAAGTGGTCGCGGCCGCGCAAACCGTCGCGAATCTGCCGCGCGCGGGCGCCGAGGTCGTAACCGCCGTCGCCGAGCGTGTCCAGCGACGCACCTTCGACGGTGCGCTGATTCGCCGTCCACAGACGCTGCCACGGTGGATTGGAGATCAGCGGATGCGCGCTCGCCTCGAGCCAGCCGCTCCAGCCCGTGCCCGCCGCCGACCAGTCCGCCGGCAGGCGCGGATCGTAGCCGCCGATGCGTTTGGGCAGTTGCCCGGCGATGGTCCAGGCGATGCCGCCGGTGCGGTCGGCGACCAGGAAATTCTGCGGTGGCAAGCCGCTTGCCTGTGCGATGGCGATTCCCTCGTCGACGGTCTCGGCGGTCTCCATGCGCTGCAGTTCGATGTTGAAGGCGCCGTGTTCCTGCGCGGTCCAGGCCAGCGCCAACGGCGTGTCGTCGGCGTCCTTGGCGAGGATCGGACCCCATTGCGTGTCTTCGACATCGAGCGTCTCGTCCGCCGCGCCGTGCACGCGGATGACCTCGGCGTGTTTCGAAATGGACGTCCAGCCGTCCGCTGTGCGATAGCGGCCGGGATCCTGTGGATCGCGATTCACGCGCACCCAGTCGGTCGTGTCGGCGTAGCTGTTGGTGAAGCCCCAGGCCACCTTGCCGTTGCTGCCGACGATCATCGCGGGCGTGCCGGGCAGGCTGGCGCCGGTGATGTCGACGTCCTCTCCGGCACGCCGCGGATTGGGGAACACGAAGCGCGCGCGGAACCACAGGCTGGGCACGCGCAGGTCCAGGTGCATGTCGTTCGCGATCAGGGCGCCGCCGCCGGCGAGCGTGCCGTTCACCGCAAAACTGTTGCTGCCGGGCAGGCGATCGACGTTGACGTCGGTCGGATGCAGCAAGCCCGGATCGAGTGCGTGCAGATCGAGGTCCTGGGCGCCCGGCAGCGGCGGCAGATCGAGCGGTGCGCCGGCGATCGGCGCATCCCAGGAGCCGCCGCTCGCGCTGAGCAGGCGAAACGCCGATTCCGGCAGCGCGGCGTGCATGCGCGAGAAGGCGAGCTCGCGCTTGTTGTCGGCGTCGTTCAACGTGAATGCCATCGCGGCGACGACCAGCAGGGTGTCCTCGCTGCGCCATGCGGCCGGCTCGCTGCGCGTCAGCAGGTAAGCGAATGGGCGCACGCGCAAGGCGGCGAGTCCGGCGTTGACGCCGTCGCGATAGGTGTCGACTTCGTCGCGCCGTTCGGGCGGCAGCGCAGCGATCTCGGCCTGCATGCGCGCGCGCATCCGATGCGCACGTGCGCTGCGATCGGCCGGCAGCGCCGCGCTGCCGACCAGTTCGGCGAGCTCGCCGGCGGCACGGCGGCGCAGCAGATCCATCTCGAAGAAACGCTCCTGCGCATGCACGTAGCCGAGCGCCCAGCTGAGGTCGCGCCGGTTCGCCGCGCGAAAGGTGACGCTGCCGAGCGCATCGCGTTCGATCGATACGCGCTGCGACAGCGCCGTGCTGGCTATCTCGCCGTCGTAGCGCGGCAGGCTGCCGCGCAGCGCGAGCCAGCCGGCGAGCGCTGCGCCTGCGACGATGACCAGCACGACCAGCAACACTCGAAACAGCAGGCGGGTCACGCGCATGAAGAGCTCTCTGATTCGCGAAAGAACGGATCGTAATGCACGGCGCCGCCTGCCGGATGACGGTGGGGGGGCGGCGCATGCTTCGAGCGCGCCTGATTCGATGCGGAATCGCGTCGTGGTTGCGCTCGTCAGCCGCTGGTTTCGATGCGCTCCACGCGCTGCAGCCCGCGCGGCAGCAGACCGCCGCGCGCCGCGCGCGCACCGCCGTATTCGACCAGGTCGGCCCACTTCATGATCAGCTTGCGCTGGCCGGCGTACAGCGTGACTTCGCCCTTGCCTTCGCCGACGATCGCGACGCCGGCGACGCGTTCGCCCTCGCCGAGCCGCGCCTTCGGGATTTCGATCAGCTTGTTGCCCTTGCCGCCCTTGTCGAGCTCGGGCAGGTCGGCGACCGAGAACATCAGCAGATGACCGGCATTGGTGACGACGACGATGCGGTCGCGCGCGGAATCGGCGACCAGCGCCGGCGTCAGCACGCGAGCCTTGTCCTCGATGTTGATAATCTGCTTGCCGGCCTTCTTGTTTGCCAGCAGCGTTTCGAACTTTGTCACGAAGCCGTAGCCGTAGTCGGAGGCGAGCACCAGCTTGGCCGACGCATCCGCGATCGCCAGCGCGTCGAAGCGCGCGCCGGCCGGCAGCGCGAAGCGTCCGGTCAGGGGTTCGCCGTTGCCGCGGGCGGACGGCAGCGTATGCGCCGGCGTCGAATAGCTGCGCCCGGTCGAATCGATGAAGGCGACCTGCTGCGTCGTGCGGCCCGGCGCCGCGGCAAGGAATTCGTCGCCCTCGCGATAGCCGAGCTCGCGCGCGGCGACATCGTGGCCCTTGGCCGCGCGCACCCAGCCCTTCGCCGACAGTACGATGGTGACCGGCTCGCTTGCGACCAGGGCGGCCTCGTCCAGCGCCTGCGCGGCCGAGCGTTCGACCAGCGGCGAGCGGCGCACGTCGCCGTATTTCTTCGCGTCGTCGCGCAGCTCGTCCTTGATCAGTGTCTTCAGGCGCGTCTTCGAATTGAGTATCACGTTGATGCGCGCGCGCTCCTCCTCGAGTTCGTCGCGCTCGGCATTGATCTTCATCTCCTCCAGCCGCGCGAGCTGGCGCAGGCGCGTCTCGAGGATGTAGTCGGCTTGTTCCTCGCTCAGCTTGAAGCGTGCGATCAGCGCCGGCTTCGGCTCGTCTTCGGTGCGGACGATGCGGATCACCTCGTCGAGATTCAGATAGGCGATGCGCAGGCCTTCGAGCAGGTGCAGGCGGCGTTCGACCTTGGCCAAGCGATGCTGCAGCCGCCGCGTGACCGTGTCCTGGCGGAAGCGCAGCCACTCGGTGAGGATCTGCTTCAGGTTCTTCACCTGCGGCTTGCCGTCGAGCCCGATCATGTTGAGATTGATGCGGAAGCTCTTTTCCAGATCGGTCGTCGCGAACAGGTGCGTCATCATCTCGTCGAGGTCGACGCGGTTCGAACGCGGGATCAGCACCAGGCGCGTCGGATTCTCGTGGTCGGACTCGTTGCGCAGATCCTCCAGCATCGGCAGTTTCTTCGCGCGCATCTGGTTCGCGATGTCGGTTTCGATCTTCGTCGGCGACACTTGATAAGGCAGCGCGGTGATCACGACGTTGCCATCTTCCTTCGTGTACACCGCGCGGCAGCGCACCGAGCCGTAGCCGGTGGCGTACATCGCGGCGAGTTCGGCGCGCGGCGTGATGATTTCCGCGGCGGTCGGGAAGTCCGGGCCCTTGACGTGCTCGCACAGGTCCGCGAGGGTCGCGTTCGGTTCGTCGAGCAGATGGATGCACGCGCTCGCCAGCTCGCGCAGGTTGTGCGGCGGGATATCGGTCGCCATGCCGACGGCGATGCCGGTCGAACCATTCAGCAATACATGCGGAATGCGCGACGGCAGCCACGAGGGCTCCTCGCGCGAACCGTCGTAGTTCGGGACGAAGGTGACCGTGCCCTGGCCGAGCTCGGCCAGCAGCAGTTCGGCGATCGGCGTCAGCTTCACCTCGGTGTAGCGCATCGCTGCGAACGATTTCGGATCGTCGGTCGAGCCGAAGTTGCCCTGGCCGGTGATCAGCGGATAGCGGTACGAGAACGGCTGCGCCATCAGCACCATCGCCTCGTAGCAGGCGCTGTCGCCATGCGGATGGTATTTGCCGAGCACTTCGCCGACCGCGAGCGCCGCCTTGCGCGGCTTGGCGGCGGCATCCAGCCCCAGCCCGCTCATCGCGTAGACGATGCGCCGCTGCACCGGTTTCAGGCCATCGCCGACGAAGGGCAGGGCGCGATCGAGCACCACGTACATCGAATAGTCGAGGTAGGCGCGCTCGGCGTAGTCCTTGAGCGGGATCTGTTCGTAGTTGGATTGGATATTCATGCGCCGATCTGTGCAACGGGGAAGCGACCGGGGAGCGGGCGCGAAACGCCCATTGTGCCGGAATTGCGCGGCGTGATTGAGTCTTGCGCTGGCGGCAAGGTCTCGCGCAGGAGCGCATTCGCTCGATGTTGCAGGCGTGGCGGCTCATCCATCGAGACACCTGCGCAGCGATACTGTCGCTGTCATCCGCCGGAGTCGTGGCGGAACGCGCGCGACGCCCGTCGTCGCGGTGCCGTTCGGCGCGGCCGAAGCCTGCGCTGCGCCGGTTGCTGTCGGCGGGCGCCGCCGCGATCGGCGGCAACGCAGTTTCAGTCGATGATGATTCGATGCGGACCGGCCGTCAGGGGGACCATCGGCCCGTGCAACGCGAAGACGGGAGGCGCGCCATCGGCGCGCATCCCGGGACGCTCAGGGACAGGTGAGGCCGGCCGGCTCGGTCAGGCGCGCCAGATCCATATGGTCGCTGCCGAAACCTGGGACGGTCGAAGCGAAATCGACGCGGCCGGTGTTGCAATCGCTGAACGTGAAGGTCAGGGTTCCCCACGGATTGTTGACGATCGTGCTCGGATCGAAGTTCGGAATCCAGCGGCCGCCGCTCGTCTGGAACGCAGTCACCACCGCCGTATCGCCGTTGATCGGTCCGACGCCGCCGAACCATGCCTGCTGCGTGCCGTCCGGATTGAACGAGAACCAGTAGGCCAGCAACTGGTTCGGTGTTCCGGCCTGTACTTCGAGCAGGATGCCGTGGCCGGACTGGCCGGGACCGTACCAGGCGCCGCTGAAGCCGGCGGTGATCGGCACCGTCGTCGGCGGCGTCGCGCCCTGCACGACGATGCTGCCGGTCATGCCCATGCCGACGTGCACATCGCAGTGGTAGGCGAACGTGCCGGCCTGGTTGAAGGTGATCGTCGAACTCCAGAGGTTGTCGGACGGATCGCCGCTGCCGCCGTGTCCATCGTTGGCGCATCCGTTCGCGCAGCGGAACGAGCCGTCGTCCGCGGCGACGTTGTGGAAGCCGCCGGCATTGGTGAAGGTGACGGTGTCGCCCGCGTTGATGGTCAGGCTGGACGGGTTGAACATCAGCACCGGCGAGCCGCCGCCATAGCCGTCGCCGGAGGTGCCGCCGACGGTGACGGTGTGCGATGCCGCCCCGGCCGAAGTCGCGCCCAACAACAGCAGGATCGGCAGGAATCGAGTGATCGTGGTACGCATGATGCTGCTCCTGAAAAAGTGCAATGGATGTCTGGACGGCCGTGCCGGGCCTCGGCGGCGCATGGCACGCGACGCATCGCGGGCGCGCTGCCGGAAGCACGCAGATCAGCGGCAGC
>DASWPR010000022.1:0-3747 GCA_036398455.1 Dokdonella sp. | reverse complement strand
GGGGACGGGCGTTGCGCGCGGCGAGCGTCATGGCGGAAGGCAATTTGCGCATGTCAGTTCGATCCGCCGCCGCTTCCGCCCAGCTCGCTGTTGACGGCCATCGCGCCGCTGCCGCCGTTGCCGGCGTTTAATGCGGAACCGTACAGATCGGGAATCTTGCTCTTGAACGACTCCATGTAGCGGCGATAGGCCAGCCCGGCTTCGGCGCCGAGCGTCGGCAGCGCCGGCGCGGCTTGCGCATTGCTGCTCTGCAAGTCGAGCCATGCGCGGGTGGCATGACCCACTTCGCTGGCGCGTACCGCCGGCTGCGCGGCCTGAACCGGCTGCGCCGATTCGTCCGTCTGCGCCATCGTGCAGACGGAGGCGCCCAGCAGCACGCCGGCCGCCGCGGTCATGGCCAGCCACCGGGCCGGCATCGACGCCCGCCAACCCCGCTTCGTGATTCTGTTTTTCATCGTTGCTCCATGATTGCCTGATGCATCAGCCCGAAGTCGCGGCGCGCTCATTGCGAGAAACGCTGCAACAGGCGCGGCGCGGGCTCGATGCCCTGCGCGCTCGCGACCGTGCGCGTGCCCGTGCCCGCCGCGCCCGCCGCGCCCGATTGCTGTTGCGCCGGCGCGCCGTGTACCTGCGCACGTCCTGCCGCGGCCACCTTCGCCGCATCGCTGCGAATCGCGGCGCGCACGTCCGGTGCGAGCTTCTGCTGGTTCATCACCGCCAGCGCCTGCGCCTGGTCGCCGCTCGCGAGCAGATAGAGCACGAGGTTGCTGACGATCTTCGGATTGCTCTGGTCGAGTTCGGCCGCTTTCATGAGCGGCACGCGTGCGCCGTCCACGTCGCCGTCGCGCAGCCTTGCGTAGCCGAGGTCCGACAGCGTTGCCGCGTCGGTCGGCGCGAGCTGGACGGCCTGCTGCAACGCCTGCGCGGCACGCGCGAAGTCGCCGGCCGCGCCGGCGATCAGACCGAGGCCGCGATAGCCGCGCGTGGCGAGCGGCGTCTTCAATAGTTCTCCGTACGCGGCCGCGGCGGCGGCCGGCTGCCCGGTCATGCGCAGCGCGTCGGCGCGCAGCAGGATCGAGTCGGGGCTCGCGCCGTACTGCTTGTCGTACGCATCGATATGCGCGAGCGAAGCGAAGTACAGCCCCTGCGACTGCATCTGGTCGATCAGGCCGAGGTACATGCCGGGCGTGTCCGGCGCGGGATCCTTGTTGGCCTGCTGGGCCAGCACGGCACGCTCGGCCTGCGGGCCGACGCCGTAGCCCGTCAGGTCTTTGGACGCGCACGCGCCGAGCAGCGCCAGCAAGGCCAGCACGGCGGCGCAGCGCGCGCCATGTTTGACGGAATCGAACGGGAGAGTGTGAGTCATGGCAAATCCTCAGTGCTTCGCCGCGCCCAGCGAATGCTGGACAGCCAGCACGCCGGGGCCGGCCGTGACGATCATCAACGCGGGCAGCAACGTGACGATCATCACGCCCGTCATCTTCACCGCCAGCCGGCCAATGCGTTCGCGCAACATTGCGCGGCGCGTTTCGCGCAGACGGTCGCCGAACTGCTTGAGCGGTTCCTGCACGGCGCCGCCGTGCCGGTCCACCTGCACCAGCAAACGCATAACCGCGCGCAGATCCTCGTTGTCGTAACTCGTTGCGAGCCGGTTCAGCGACTGCTCGCGCGTGCGGCCGGCAGTGAACTGACGCTGGGCGATTTCCAGCTCGCCGGCGAGCACCGGCAGCATGCCGCGAAAGTCGTTGACCACCACCTGCAAGCTCTGATCGAGCGACAAACCCACGCCTTGCAGAAGCCGCAGCAGATCGACCAGCAACGGCAATTCGTCGACCACGCCGTTGCGGCGCTTGCCGGCACGCCGCCGCAGCACGAACTTCGGCAGCATGAAGCCCGCCATCGCGGCGATGATCACCAGCGCCACATACCGCGGGCCCTCGAACTGACCGCGCGTAAGCATGCCGGCCAGCACGGGCAGCACCATCGCACCTGCGAGCCGCGCCACCAGAAAGAGGCCGCGCGTGCGCGTATCCACGAAACCGCATTGTTCGAGCAGCCGGCGATCTTCTTCGGCGACGATCTGGCGGCCGAACGGCGTGTCGAGCCAGCGAATCCCGGTGTGCGCGAAGCGCTCCAGCAGACCTTTGAGACCCGTGGGCGGCGCGTGCCGCGCGGCACGCTTTGCGCCACCCTGCGCGCCTTCTGCGCCGCGTGCCGCCGCGGCGGCGGCGAGCGCCGCGCTTTGCAGCGCGCGCTCGTCGAGCGCGTGGCGCAGCGTGCGTTCGCTGCGCCGCGCGGCGGCCATGCGCGCCAGCACCAGTCCGGCGATCAGCAGCAAACCGAGCGCGGCCAGAGCGAGCGCGAGCGCGACGAGTTGTTGGGTCTGCATGTCAATTCCTCAGGTTCGCAAGGCGATAGAGCAGATATGCCCCACCCAGTTGCAAAGCAAACGCCAGATAGACGAGTTGCCGGCCGGTCGGATCGAACCACATCGAAGCGAAATACTTAGGATTGGAGAGAATCAGAAAACCGCCGATGCCCACCGGCAGCATGGCCAGCACCCAGGACGACAACCGCGTTTCCGCCGACATCGCCACCAGTTCGCGCTCGGCGTGTTCGAGGTCGCGCATGAACGAAGCCATCCGTTCGAGCATCACGTCGGCGCGGCCGCCGTATTTGACCGACAGGCGCAGCACGGCGCCCACCAGTTCGAGTTCGCGCACGCCGTAGATCAGCGCGACCTGGGAAAGCGCACGGTCGATTTCGACGCCGGTGCGCAGCATCCGCGACACGTAGTCGAGGCATTCGCGCAACGGCGCCTCGGTCGTTTGCAGCGCGGCCTGAAAGGCCGCGGGCACGCTGTTGCCGAGGGTGATCAGACGCACGATGCCGTCGAGAAACAGCGGCAACTGCCGCACGATCTGCTGGCGGCGTTTGTTCACGCGCAGCGTCAGCAGAAAATAGAAGAACATCACGCAGGCGCACAACGCAACGCCGGCCGCGAGCGCGCCGCCGACCAGCGCGGCCCAGCCGCACAGCAGCAACACCAGCGTGCCCGCCAGCACGGCGGGCCCTTTTGCATTGGCAATGCCCGCACGCGCCAACGCATGCCGCACCATGAAACGCACGCGCGCCCGCAGATAACGCCAATAGGCGAGCCAGCCGGCATCCGCAGGCGGCGCCTGCGGTGCAATCACGGCGTGCGTCGTGGCGGCGCGCGCGGGCGTGGCGCGCGCGCCGCTTGCCGGGCCGCTGCCCACGCTGCCCGCACCGCCGCCGACGACGCCAGCGCCGGCCGGCATGGCGGAAGCAGCGCCAAAGGCACCGCCACCAGCAGACGCCACGCGGCTGTCGATATACCGTTCCGCGCTCACCTGGCCTTTGCGTTGCGCGCTGCGCTGCCAGAGCAGCAATGCAAGCGCCGCGCAGAGCAGCGCAAGCGCCGCGAAGACCAGAACCGCGCTAGACATTGAAGCCTCCGCCAAACCCGCCGCCACCGCCGCCGGAACCGCCGAAGCCACCACCGCCCGAACCACCGAAACCGCCGCCGAAACCCGCATTGCCGAACGCATTGCCGGCCCCGCTGCCACCCAGCGCCTGGCGGAAGCGCGCCAGCTTCGGCGAGTGCGGATGAATGCCGAGCGAAACCCAGTTGTCGAGTTCGTCGCCATCGGCATTCAGGATCGGCTCGTAGCGATACAACTCCTGAGTGGCGATGATGTTGTCCGACAGCCCCGTCACTTCCGT
>DASWPR010000021.1:0-3790 GCA_036398455.1 Dokdonella sp. | reverse complement strand
TCCGTCGGCATGCTGCCTCGGCGCAGCCGCATCGCAATATGAAGTTTCATCATCCAGCCGACATCCTCCAACTTGGCGCCGAGGAGCGCTTCCACACGTTCCAGCCGGTACGTCAGCGTATTGGGATGAATGCCGAGCGCGGCCGCGGTCGCTTTTCGGCGCTGCGACTGCTCGAAATACACTTCCAGCGTCATCAGCAGGTCCGATTCGTGCGAGAGGCGCTCGATCAGCGAGTCCAGGTAGCGCAAGGCGTTGTCCGCGCGGCGCACGCTCTCGCTCACTGCAATGTCGGAATACAGGTGCGCGCGTTTGCCGCCCGCGCTTCGATTGCCGAGCTCCAGCGCCTTGATCGACTCGTTGGCGGAGGTGGCCCATCCCGCCGGGCCGGCATTCATCAGTCCGACGCCGATCGCGCGGACCTGGGACGACGTCTCCAGCAGCGACGACGCATGCTTCAGCAACCGGCGATCCGCCGCGATGAGCGAATCTCCGCGTGCGCACGGCACCCAGATGATCAGGTGCCCATGGTAGGCGGCGCGGACCAGATCGTTGTAGGCGGTCTTGAAGTGGCGCGAGACCGACAGCGTGAAGCGATCGAGTTCAGCTTCGAGACCGGACGGCGCGACATCGGGCATGTGGATGTCGATGGTGATCGCGACTCGCAGTCCGCTGCCGTCGATACCCAGCGCTTCTGCCGCTTTCTTGAACGCATCGACGTCGTCGGGAGACGAAAAAACGATGCTGCACAATTCATAGCGCAGCGCGTCGCGCCATCGCGTGCGCTGATGTTCTTCTTCCAGGTACGCCTGCGCGATGGACTGCGCCATGAGATCGAAATGATCGAGGAGATAGGGCGACAGGACGAACAGCAGTTCGTTGCGCAGCGCTTCATCGTCTTCGCCGAGCTCGAGAAACACCTGCCACATCTCGCGCGAGCCGAGCCGGAACGCGCGAAGCAGCGACGTCAGCGGCAGGCCCTGATGCACGCGCCTGCGCCCGGAAGCGCGCAAGATTTCGAGCTCGTCGGCCGCCGGGAATGTCCCTTCGAGGATCGACTTGAACCACAACCGGGCCGAAAGCCTGATCGACTCCATCACGTCGCGCTTGACCACCGGGTTCAAGCCGGAATAGCCATCGTCGAGATTCACGATCGCCGAATAGGCGCGATCGATGATCAGGTCCGGGTTCTCCGCGAGAATGAGGGCTTTCTCCCGCAACGGGCCGGACAACTTGGGAGGCTTCATGCTCACGACTGGACCGGAACCCCATTCAGGCGATGACGAAATCGAACGGCTGCGCATTCGATGAAAACCTCGATCATTGCGCGGCGCCGACTACGAGAGTATCCATCGCAGAACCCTGCAACGGTCCAGGCGATGGATCTGCATCGAGGGCGTCGATCGTAACACTGGCGATCGCCTGGTCCGTCGTGAAATCCGGAGAAGGCGGCGGAACCGCCGGGCGTGCAGGTCAGCGGCGTTCCGCCCCCCGGCGTGATGAGTATCGGGACGCCAGCGGCTCGGATACTTTTCTATTTGTACCAATCTACCCGACGCCTTAGCATTGGTAGAACGTCGGTCGCGCCTGTGAATTTTCACAGTCGCTGCAGAGCATCATCTGCCCTACGATCCATCCAGGCGCGCCTTTTTCCAACGGCAGGCCGAGCGGCGCGAAGAGCGGTGATGAGCGTGGGGAGCATCTGCTCGGCGCGACTCTCCGCGCGCCGGCAGCGTTGAAGGGAAACCATCGAGCCTGCTGGCGAGGCGGCTCATGCGGACATCGGCCGCCGATGTCCGCAGCGCGGCGAACCTGCACTTCACGAGCGATCGAGAACGATGAACACGACCCGTTCACTTGAGAACTCAGCCACGTACGAAGGCATGCGCGCCGGGCGAGCCGGCAGCATCTGCATGGTGCTGGCGAGCGCAGGTCTCAATGGCTGCAGCGGCGCGCCGTCGAGGAACATCCTCGGCTCCTACTTTCCGTCGTGGATGGTGTGCGCGCTGCTCGGCCTGCTGCTCGCGGCGCTGGCTCATCGCCTGCTGTCGCTGGCGCATCTCGATGAGGCCCTGCCGGCGCCGCTGCTGGTCTACCTTGCCGCCAGCGTGGCCTTCGCATTCGCGATCTGGCTGATATGGCTGGGTTGAGGCCGGGAGACTGCGCATGAAGACCACGCGGACATTCCTCGGCCGCATGATTGCGATCACCGCGGTGGCTGCCGCCATCGTACTGGGCGCGTTCGTGCTGGTCCGTCTCGATCAGCGGCCTCGCACGCACGATGCTTTTCTTTTTGCGGACACCACCGCGATCGCACCTGAAGTCAGCGGCAGGGTCACGAAGATCCTCGTGCGCGAAAATCAGCGCGTACGCAAGGAAGAGCCGCTCATGGAGATCGATCGCGAACCCTTCGAGTTGCGTCTTCGCCAGGCCCGGGCGCAGGTCGAAGCGCTGCAGGCGCAGATCGATCTCGCCGGGCGGCAGGTCACTTCGCAGACGTCCGGCGCCGATGTCGCCGCCACGCAGGTCGGTCGCGCCAGGGCGCAGGCCGCCCTCGCGCGCGACACGCGCAAGCGCCTGGAGCCGATGCTCGGCCAGGGCTTCGTGACGGAGCAGCAGGTCGACGAGGCGCGCACCAACGAGCGCAGCGCGGAAGTCGCGTTGCAGGCGGCAGTCCAGCAGGCGACCCAGGCGCGCCAGGCCGTCGGCGACACGCAAAGCCTCGACGCGCAATTGCGCGGCGCCGAGGCGGCGCTGGCGCTCGCCGAGCGCGATCTGCACTACACCACCGTTCGCGCGCCGTTCGACGGTCAGGTCACGGGGCTGGAAATCGCCGAAGGCACCTATGCACTGACCGGCCATCCGCTGTTCACGCTGATCGACACCAGCCGCTGGTATGCCGTCGCCGACTTCCGGGAAACGGAGCTGCCGCATATCCGCGCCGGCGATCCGGCGCAGGTATGGACGATGGCGGATTCGGGCCACGGCCTGCCCGGGCACGTCGAAAGTCTCGGCGGCGGCGTGCGCCCCAACAACGCCGGAGGCCCCGGACTGCCAGCGGTGGAGCGATCACTGAAGTGGGTGATCGTCGCGCAGCGCTTCCCCGTGCGCATCCTGCTCGACGGACCGCCGCAGGCGGCCTGGCGCATCGGAACGACCGTGTCCGTCGTCGTGAGCCACCATGATGATCGCTGACGCGGCGGGCGCGCGGCCGTATTGGCTTGCGTTCCTGCGCGAAGAGCTTTCGGCACGCCCCGGAAGGGGCGCCGCGGTCGCGCGCATCACGGCCAGTTGCGCGATCGTCGTCACCCTCTGGATGGTGTTCGAGATTCCTCTTCCCGCCTATGCGGCTTATGTCGTCTTCCTGGTCAGCGGAACGGAAACCGCCTCCACGCTGATGACCGCGGTCGGCGGCCTCGTGGCAGCCACGTCGGCGACCGCGCTGACCCTGGTGCTGTTCGCGGTGGACGCCTCGGAGCCGGCGCTGCGCATTCCGCTGATGGCGGGCGCAACCTTCCTCGGCATGTACCTGTCGAGAATCATCACGGTCGGCCCGATCGCTTTTCTCGCCGGCTTCGTCCTGGTCATCGACCAGACGCTCGTCGACGACATCCCCGATCCCGAAGCATTGACGCGTTTCGTCCTTTGGCTCTGGCTGGTGGTAGCGGTGCCGACCATCGTGGTGGCGGTGCTGGATCTTGCGATCGGACAAAACCCGAAGAAGCTGCTGTTGCAGCGTACGTTGAAGCTGCTGGATGACATCGCGTTCGCGCTGGAGAATCCGGCAGCACCG
>DASWPR010000020.1:0-2604 GCA_036398455.1 Dokdonella sp. | reverse complement strand
CGAGGCGTTCGAACATGTCGAGGCCGGCGGCGATGCGCCGGCCGGCATGCTCGTCGCTCAACGCGGCAAACTCGCCTTCGCCGGCGGTCAGCTGGCGACGGCGCAGCCAGTCGCCCGGCGTTCGCGGCGGTGGGCCGTCGTCGAGATGGAAGTAGCCGTGCAGCGCGATCTCGTCGCCGCGCGCGAGACGGCCTTCGATCGCGCGGCGGAAGCCGATATCGGCATCGGCGCGTCCGCGGTGGTGGTAGTCGGGCACCACCAGCAGGGTGACGGGCGGCGCGCCGAATTCATCGAGCAGGGCGAGCAGGGCGGCGCACTGCGGCCAGGTCGCAGGGGCGACATCGTGCACGGCGATGCACAGCGTGCGCGGCTGCGCTGCAGTGGCGAGCGGCGTCATGCTTCGGCGACGGTCGAGGCGACATCGCCGCCGGCGCGCGCCGCCGGTGTGTGCGCGCGCATCAGCTCGGCATAGCGTTGCAGCTGACGCGGCAAGGTGTGTTCCCACAGATAGTCGCGCTCGATGCGGCCGCGCGCGAGCGCGCCCATCGCTTCGTGATCGCTGGCGTACAGCGTGCGCACCGCCTCGGCGAGCGAACGCGCGTCGTCCGGCTCGGCGACGATGCCGATCGGTGCGCCGACCAGTTCGGTGACGGCGCCGGAGCGCACCGCGATGACCGGCCGCGCGCAGGCCATCGCCTCGATGATGATCATGCCGAAGGTTTCGTGGCGACCGGCATGGATCAGCGCATCGCTGCTCGCGAGCAGGCGCGCCAGATGTTCGCTGTTCTGCTGGTACGGCAGCATCGTCGCGTTCGGCGTCAGCTTCTCGCGCCGCTCGCCGCCGACCAGCAGCAGGTGATACGGCGCGCCGAGTTCGGCAAAGGTCTTCAGCAGCAGCGGCACTTCCTTCTCGCGCGCCATGCGCCCGGCGAACACGAGCAGGCGCGCATCCATCGGCAAGCCGAGCTGGCGGCGCAGTTCCGGATCGGCGCGGCGCGGATGGAATATCTCGCCGTCGACGCCGAGCGGCTGCACCGCGACGTTCGCGATGCCGAGATCGCCGAGGCGTTCGGCGATCAGCCGGCTCGGCGCGAAGACGCCGTCGAAGCGCCGGTAGAGATTGCGCAGATAGACGCCGGCCGCGCGGCCGATCGCGGGCGCGAAGCGGTCGGCGAACAGGCGCGCGAGGTCCGAGTGCGCGAACGCGACCGCCGGTACGCCGAGGCGGTCGGCGACGTCGAGCGCGACCCAGGCGAGGTGATACGGGTCAGCCACCTCGATCACGTCGGGCCTGAGTTCGCTCAGCGTGCGCGACCACTGGCGCATGCGCAGCGGCAGCCGGTAGCCGCCGCCGAACGGAACACGCGGGCTCGCCAGTTCGATCAGGCCCGCTTCGCGCTCGCGCGTCTTCGGCCCCGGCACCAGCAGGGTATGGCGCAGGTGCGGTTGCGTGGCGAGGAATTTGCGTTTGGCGAGCAGGTAGCGCTTGACGCCGCCGCTGTGCGGCGCGAAGAACAGCGTCACGTCGACGACATGCATCGACGTTGGGCTGGTCGGCGTGCGCGCTTCGCTTCGAGTGGGCATGCAACGAGGCGGCATCGCGATCGTCATGCGGCCACTTAGCCGTCCGCAGGTTACGTGCGTATGACGCGGCCGTCCGCCTGCGCGATCGACGGCGCGCCGTCGCGCCATTGGCGCGGGGCTGCGCGTGCTGTCATCGAAGCGTCACGCGCGACGCGCGCGCGCGATCGAAGCGGTCGAAGCGAGTGAAATGCGAACGCTGCTAGCGCGGCGGCGCCTTCGGCCGGGCGCGCAGCGGGAACAGCGCACGCGCCGGCTCGATGCGGCCGGCGTCGCTCGGGTCGTAGCCGGGAAGCGCGGCGATCTGCGCGCGCAGATCGGCGCCGGCGACGATGGCGAGGAAATCCTGCATGACCGGTTCGGCCAGCAGCTCGTCGCGGCAGACGAAAAAGTAGCGTTCCGTCAGTACCGGCACGAAGCCGAGGCCGAACCGGCGTGCCGGTACCTCGAGGCCGAAGCCGACGTCGGCCATGCTGCTGCCGACATAGGCGGCGACGGCCGCATGCGTGTATTCGAGAATCTCGTAGCCGGCGATCGAGGCCGGTTCGATGCCGGCCCGCTGCAACGACAGATCGAACAGCAGGCGTGTGCCGGAGCCCGCCTGGCGATTGACGAAGCGCAGGTCCGGGCGCATGAGGTCGGCAAGGTCGCGGATGCGCTTCGGATTTCCGGCGGCGACGATCAGTCCCTGCCGTCGCGTTGCCAGGTGGATCAGGCTCCAGTCGTTGCCGATGCGCGCGGCGTAGTGCGCCGCCGCTGCCGCTTCCAGTTCGCCCATCGGCAGGTGCAGCCCGATCACGTCGCATTGGCGGTCGACGAGCGCATTCAGCACTTCGTCGGAATCGCGGTATTTGAGGTCGATCGGGATTTCGCGATCGACCAGGAACTGCCGCACGGTCTCCACCGCGAAGCCGTGACTGGCCTGCAGGCGCAGCACCGGCTGCGCCTGCGTCAGGGCGCGTTCGATCTCGACTTCGACTTCCGACGCCAGGCTGTCGAGCAGCGGGGCCAGGCGCGCGGCGA
>DASWPR010000019.1:0-7773 GCA_036398455.1 Dokdonella sp. | reverse complement strand
CCTTTCACGACGACGGGCAATGATCCGGCCGATGTCGACCTGGCGATGGGCATCGGACGAAGTTTCGCCGACGCACTCGCTTCGGACGCCGCCCTGCGCAGCGCGGACCCTCTTCGCGTCGCGCGCGCGCTGACCGAGCTGGGCTACGACACCGCGACGGCGCAACGGCATCGACCGCGCGTGGCAGAGGCTGTCGGTGCGCGCAGCCTGCTGGAGGGCGAACTCAGCCGCAGCGCCGACGGCATCGCCGTCAGGCTGTCGATCTACGCGGCCGATGCTCAGCAACCGCTCTGGAGCGCATCGACGCCGGTCGCGACGGCGCAGAGCCTTCCCGCTGCCCTGCGCGACCTGCAGGGACAACTCAAATCGCAGTTGCGCAGCGCCGGCACACCTGCCGCATGGCCCGACGTGCCGACGCTGCAGGCGATCGGCAACCATGGGCGCGCCGTGCCGTCACCCAGCGTGCTCGAATCCGCATTGCAGGCGGCACGCCGGGCGAACGCCCCTGAACTGTGGTGGCTGCTGCTGGAGTCTCTCGATCACGCCGGACGCAGCGCCGATGCCACCACGGCGGCGCGGCAGGCCGCCGACGCACTCGCCTCGGACACAACCTATGCGGCTGCGCGCGTGCGCGCCTACGCGCTCGTGCTGCTGGGGGAAAACGAGGACGCGAAGAAGATTCTGGAGGGTCTGTTGCAGTCATCGCCGAACGATCATCCGGCCGCATTTCTGCTCGCGCGCGCGTACGGCGAGCTTGGCGATTTCGATCACGCGCTGAAGCTTCTCGCCACGCTGACCAGCGAAGACCCGCGAAATACCGAAGCCTGGTACGCGCTCGGCAAATATTCGATTCAAGGCGGCGATTCGAAGCGCGCGGTGGACGACTATCTGGTGCGGGCGCAGGTGCTGGCCAACCGGCTCGACGACAAGCGCATGCAGGCGGATGTCAGCAATGCATTCGGCATCGGCTATCGCCGCGTCGGCCAGATGGCCCTGGCGGCGGAACAGCTCAAGCGGGCCGAGCAGCAGCGCGAGGCGCTCGGCGACAGGCGCGGACAGGCGGCCAGCCTGCGCAATCTCGCGACCGTCGAATCGATGCAAGGCGACTTCGCCGCGGCCGACGCCGCCCTGACCAAGGCGCGGGCGATCGTCACGCCGCTCGGCGACGTCGTCGCCTCGGCCGACCTCGCCAATGATGCCGGGCTGCTGGCCGAGGAGCGCGGCGACTATCGCAACGCACTCGAGGAGTATCGCCGGGCGTTGAATCTCAGGCAGTCCAACGGCGATGCGCGCCTGATCGGCGAAAGCCTCATCAACGTCGGCTTCTCCTACTATCAGATCGGCGAATTCGACAACGCCCAGATCTACTCCCAGCAGGCCGAAACGATCTACGCAAAAATCGACGACCGCGCGGGTTCCGTTCACGCGCGACAGAATCTCGGCCTGATCGACGTGGCGCGCGGCGACTGGGAAGCCGCGCGCAAGGCGCAGCAGGCGAGCCTAGGAGATGCCGAAGAGCTGCAGATGGCGGAGGAGCGCACGATCAGCATCTCCGCGCTGGCCGAACTCGATCGCCTCGAAGGCCGGCTGGATACCTCATTGCAGCAGTCCGCCGCAGCGCTCGACGATTTCGTCAAGCGCGACGATCCCCGCGGCATCACCGAAATGAAACTCCTGCGCAGCGCTGCGTTCTGCGATGCCGGCGACTGGAGCAGTGCGGAGTCCGCCCTCGACGGCATGCAGGTCGAGGCGATCGAAAACGGCGAACAGGCAAGCCTGCTGGCCTGGCGCCGCGGCGAGATCGCGCTGGGACGCGGCGACGCCAAGGCTGCGCTCGGCAATGCCAACGACGCGATCGCGCGCGCGCAGAAGGCGCACAGCTACGGCGCGGAACTCTCGGCACGCCTGTTGCGCGCACGCGCGCTGGCCGCGCAGAACAAGCCGGCCGACGCGACGCGCGAACTCGCCGACGTGCGCACCGGGCTCGCCGGCTACGCGAGCGTGCCCCTGCGCCTGCAACTGGCCGAGGCCGCCCTGCGCATCGCGCCGGACAAGAACCTCGCGACGTATCGCGAAGCACGCGCGCAACTGGCACGGCTGCCGTCGTACGGCCGCGCATTCCTGATCCACACCTTCGGCGCCGAAGCGCTTCGCCGCGCCGGCAGCGACGAAGTGGCCGATGCGTGGCGCGCGGCGAACGCCGCCTACACGCAGTTGCGCACGAACACGCCCGAATCCCAACGCGCCGCACTGGCCGCGTTCGCCGCTGCCGTCGGCCTGAACACCGGAACCTCGCCATGAGCCATGCCCTGCCGGAAAAACCGGCAACCGCGCCGCCGCGCGAAAACGAAATGCGTCAGCAGCTCGCGCAATTGCGCGACCAGCAGGAACGCCTGTTCGCCCAGCTGCATTCCGGCGAGCAGCACTTCAAGCAGCTGGCGCGTTCGGTCTGGCGCGTGCAGGAAGACGAACGCCGGCGTCTCGCACGCGAACTGCACGACGGCATCGGCCAGCACCTGACCGCCTTGCGCCACCGGCTCGATGCGATGGCGCGCGCGAGCGACGCGGCGCCGCCGGCGCCGCTGCAGCAGGCGCTCGAACTGTGCGAGCTGGCGATCGAGGAGACGCGCGAGCTTTCGCGCCTGCTGCGCCCGCAGATTCTCGACGACCTCGGCCTCGAAGCGGCGCTGCGCTGGCTCGCCCGCCACACCAACGAGAGCGCGGACTGCATGGTGGTGGTCGAAGTCGGCGCGATGTCGGCGCACGTCGACGGCGACCTCGCGACGCTGATCTTCCGCGTCGCGCAGGAAGCGCTGACCAACGCGCGCAAGCATGCCCAGGCGCGCAACATCGTGCTGCGCCTCAGCCATCGCGCCGGTCACCTGCACCTGCTGATCGTCGACGACGGCCTCGGCTGCGATGTCGACGCCGCCTTCGCCAAATCGAGCAACGGCCAGAGTACCGGCCTTGCCAGCATCCGCGAGCGCGTGCGCCTGTTCGGCGGGCGCTTCAGCCTGCTTTCGCAGCCCGGCGAAGGCGTGCAGCTGCGCGTCAACCTGCCGCTGCCGATCGCCGACGCCTCCGCATGAAGACGATCCGCGTCCTCGTCGCCGACGACCACACGATCCTGCGCGAAGGCCTGGTCTCCCTGCTCAACAGCAGCGGCGACTGCCAGGTGGTCGCGCAGGCCGCGGACGGCATCGCGACGGTGGAATTCGCGCTGCAGACGCGCCCGGACGTGGTCGTGCTCGATATCTCCATGCCCAAGCTCAACGGCATCGAAGTCGTGCGCCGGCTGACGCGCGAACTCGACAGCGCGCGCGTGCTGGTGCTGACCATGCACGCCGAGGAGGAGTACGTGCTGCACGTGGTGCGCGCCGGCGCCGCCGGCTTCCTGCTGAAGGACAGCGCCACCGGCGAACTGCTGAGTGCGGTGCGCGCACTCGCCGTCGGTCGTGGTTATTTCGGCTCGCATGCATCGAAGGTGCTCGCGCAGCAGGTGCAGCAGCCGAACACGCCGATCGAGGATCCTTATCGCGATCTCACGCCGCGCGAGCGCGAAGTATTCCACCTGATCGCCGAAGGCATGACGACGAAGGAAATCGCGCGCCAGCTGGGAACCAGCGCGAAGACCGCCGAGAACCATCGCTTCCGCGTGCTCGACAAACTCGGCGCGCGCAACACCGCCGAACTGATCCGCTACGCGGTCAAGCACGGCCTGCTCGATTGATGCGGCGGCGGCGTCGATGCCGCGACTGACGTTTCAGCGTTTCGCGTACTTCGCCGCGCTGCACAGGCTGGCCGCCGAAACGGCATCGAAGCCATCGGCGAAGATCGTCTCGGCCGCATCGAAATAATAGGCGACGCCGTCGTGCAGCAGCGGGCCGGCGTGTCCCGGCGCGGCAACCGTCCAGCGGCCGGCGGCTGCCACGACCGACCAGCCGGCGAGATCGCCGATGACGGGGGCCGATACCGCTGCGCCGCCGGTCTCGCTCCACACTCCGGCGAAATTCTGGAAAACGTGGCTGATGCCACAGGTGGAAAGTGCGTACGGCGCACCGACGATCGCCTGCGTGCCGCTCAATGCCACCGACCAGCCGAGCATGTCGCCGCTGGCGCTGCCGGCCGCGGCGAGTTCCGATTCCTGCGCCCAGGCGCTGCCGCTGCGCGCGAACACGTACGCGGCACCGAGCCGGCCCGCCGCGGCGGGCGCGCCGACGAGGGCGCGATCGCCTTCCACCGCCACGCTCTGCCCGAACAGATCGCCATCGGCAGCATCGCCGGCGAGCAGCTTCGACTGCTGCGTCCAGCTGGTGCCGTTGGCGCTGAATACGTAGGCCGCGCCACGCGCGAAGCTGCTCGCGTCGACAGCGGCCTTCATCGGCGCGCCGATCAGTGCGGTATCGCCGTCGAGCGCGACGCTGCGACCGAACACATCGCCGTTGGCGGCGTCGGCTGGCGTCAGACGCGCCTGCTGCGACCATGCGGTTCCACTGCGTGCGAATACATAGACGGCGCCCGCCCGGGCATCGGCGAAATCGGCGCCGACGAGCAGGCGATCGGCGGCGAGCGCGGCCGCGTTGCCGAATCGATCGCCGGCACTGCCGCCGGTTGCCGTGAGCTTGGCCTGCTGCGTCCAGTTCGCGCCGCTGCGCACGAACACGTAGACCGCACCGGGCGATTGCCCTGGGGCGCCGACGATCAGCGTATCGCCGGCGACGCCGACACTCGCGCCGAAATGATCGCCGCTGGCGAGATCGCGGGCGACCACGCGCTGCGCCGCCGCGCACGGCTGCGTCGCGCAATCGAAGAAATAGACGGCGCCCGTCGCGTCGTCCTCGCCCGGCGTACCGGTGACGATATGCGTCGTGTCCATCGCCAGCGCATAGGCGAACTCGTCGCCATGGGCGACGGCGGGATTGGCCAGAATCGCGCTCTCGGTCGCACCGAGGCTGCCGGCGGCAAGCGCGAGCATGCCTGCGCAAAACGCACGCGCGAGCGCACGACGATCGCGGCCGCGATCAAGCGCGGCGCAGCGGCGACCCGCGCGCGCGGCGTCGGGAATCATCGGCAGAGACATGAGCGGATTAGCGACTCCGGCGCGACGGGTGTCAAGCGCCGGCTGAGTGTTTTGCCTCAGCGTGGAAACGGCACCGCCGGACCCTGCCCGGCAGCTTCCGCGACAGATGCTGCGACCGGCTCCAGGGTGCCGATCGAATGCCCCTGCTCGGCCAGGTATTCGAGCCAGCGGTTGAGGAAGGAACTCATGCGCACGCGCTGCTGGAAGATGCTGCGCGCCGGCTGCAAGGGTCCGATCGCGCGTATCAGGCGGCGGTCGGCGCGGCAGTCCAGCACTTCGGCCATGTGCGCGTCGTGATACATGCGCAGCTGCGCCGACGGCGCGCGTTCGCCGGTTTCGTTGTCGATGAAGTTGTAGGTCAGATGCAGGTCGAGCGTGTAGCGATGACGTTCCAGCACGTCCAGCCGCACGTCGAGGCCGTCATCGAGCGACGACAGATAGCTGCCAAGCGGGAGATCGTGTGGGCCGAACAGGCGCGACAGCCGATGATAGTTCTCGGCATACAGGCCCATCAGCCACGAAAAGCGGCTCGGCAGCAGGGATTGCGGGCGTTCAAGGACGGCTGACATGCGGCGATCATAAGCGGGGGGAGTTGCAGCGGATAGTCTTATGCAGACACCGCCGCGACGAGTAAGATGGGGCTCCCCGCGGCCCTTCCAAGCGGCGCGATTGCGCCAGCCAGGGCAGCACGCCGACCTCGCCTTCCAGCCATGACGTCCGACGCGCCTTGCGCGGCGCAGACACCTTGCGATGCGCTGCGCCTTTCGTAGCGACCCTGTTTGAACGATCGACGGCACCGCCGCCGATCGTCCGAGACGGGCTTACGGCTGCACGGCGATCGGCATGTGCAGCGCCGGCAGCAACACGTCGTCCGCGGCCAGATGCAGCTGCCCGAAGTTCCAGCCGCTCGCCAGCAGCGAACCGTCGATCGTCACGGTGACCACCGCCGTGCCGCCCGCGGTGACCGTCAATGGCGACGGCGTGACCGTCGCCGCACCCGCCGGCAATCCGTCGATGCTGAGGTCGTAGTCGTGATCGACCAGCGACGTGCTGCTCAGCGTGCGCGTGAACGTGCAGGTCGTCGCGCAATCCCCCTGGGCGATACTCGCGAGGTTCAGCGTCGAGAGGTCGCCGCCCTGCGCCGGATTGGCCGCCACGAAGTTCGCCGTGGTCTCATCGAGGATCAGCCCGGCGAGCGCCGCCTTGGTCAGGTCGACGCGACCGGAGCCGAGATCCCAGGCGTCGACGCTGCTGCCGTCGGCGCGGATCAGGCCATCGAGCTTCGAGGTGAGATTGATCGCCGAACGCACTTCGCTCGGCGTCCAGGTCGGCTGCACAGCGCGCAGGAGCGCGGCGGAACCGGTCGTGTGCGGGCTCGACATCGACGTACCGTTCTCCATCGCGGTCGCGGTCGCGCCGCCCTCGCCCGCTTGGTACGCGGCAAGGATATCGACGCCCGGCGCGGTGATGTCCGGCTTCACCAGGTACTGCCCGCTGCTCGCCAGCGGCCCGCGCGAACTGAAATCGGCCACCACGTCGCCGCGCTGCGGGAACGAGGACGTCGGCAGCAGCAGCGAGGCGGTGGCCGCGGTCGGATCGGTCTCGATCTGCGTCCATGCCGCATCCCAGTCGGCGCGCAGCATCGACCACGAGGTGCCGCTCGCACCGAGATTGATGAAATCGCGGTCGACGAAGATCACGCCGACCGCGCCGGCAGCCAGCGCATTCGAGCGACGCGTACCGCTGGCGCAGTTGCTCGCGTTCTGGTCGAGCGCAAGCACCGCGATCGCGCCGAGCTGGATCGGCGCGGGCAGCGGATCGAAGCCGTCGGCGAACACCGTGTCGGCGGGCGGCTGCGGCTGGCCGAGGCCGGTGAAGGTATCGGCCGCAAATGCCGAGCAGCCGTCGTTGCTGCCGTCGTCGAAGGTCGGACTGCGCACGATCAGTGCACTGACGATGTCCGCGGTCGGCAGCGGCGGCGCAGCGGGCCTAAGCGGCAGCCCTTGCGTTTCCGGCGGCGGCGTACCCGGTGCGGTGAGGTTGAACTTGAATGCGACCACGTTGTTCTTGGTCGACGCGGCGACGGTCTCGACCCACGGTTCGACGTGATTGACCGAGCCGGCATCGGGACCGTCGTTGCCGGCCGATGCGGCGACGAAGATGCCCGCGTCGACCGCGTTGCGGAACGCGATGGAGACCGAATCGCTCCACGGCGCGACGCCGCCGCTGATCGAATAATTGAGCGCATCGGCGCCATCGATGACGGCGCGGTTGGCCGCCTGCGACGAAGCGGACGAGCTGCATCCGCTGGTGCACACGCGATAGGCAATCACGTTGGCGTGCGGAGCGACGCCGGAGATCGTGAAGATGCCGCCGCCGAACGGCGCCAGCCAGTGATTGCCGGCGATCGTGCTGGCGGTGTGCGAGCCGTGGCCGTCCAGATCGGTCGCGCTGCGCGTCGACGAGGTGGTGGTGAAGTCGTACATGCCGATCAGCTTGTCGTTGCAGTGACCCAGGTCCGCGTTCGGCGGCGTCGGTCCGCACAATCCGAGGTAGGTGCCTGCACCGTTCGGGTTGATGTGCTCGTAGCCGTCTATCGGACCGACCGCGGCGAACGCCGGGCTTTCCCAATTGATGCCGGTGTCGAGGTCGGCGACGATGATGCCCTCGCCCTGCGAGGCGACGCCGTTCGA
>DASWPR010000018.1:0-5884 GCA_036398455.1 Dokdonella sp. | reverse complement strand
CAGCGATGCCCTGCTCGACGGCAATCGCGAACTGGCCGCGTCGCTGGTCGAGTCCAACCGGCTGTATGCGCTCGCGGCGACGCGTGCGGGCAATGCGCGGCTGGCCGATTTCCTGCACCAGCTCGAACCCGTGCTGATGTCGCTTGCTAACCAGGCGGACGGCGGCGCCGTCCAATCTTCCGAAGGCCTGCGCGACTACCTGCATGCCACCGACCTGTTGTTCCAGGTACGCGCCACCGAGGCGCGCCTGGATCGCACCGGCGACCGCCGTACCTGAGCATCAAGGAGCAACGATGGCGATGACACGAATCCATGCGGGCCTGCTCGCGCTGGCGGCAGCACTGGCGCTCCCTGCGCAGGGAGCGAACGCGGCCAGCGACGGCGACATGGCGCCGGCCGACAAGGCGTCGAACCAGCTGTATTGGCAGGGCCAGGCCGCGCTGAAGAAGTCCGACTGGTCCGGCGCGCTCGGGCGCTTCGAAGAACTCGAACGCCTGCTGCGCGAGAAGGAGCCGAAGAGCGCCGACGCCGCGTTGTACTGGGAAGCCTATGCGCTGGTGCAGGCCAGGCGCAGCGTCGAGGCGAAGAACGTACTCGAACGACTGCACCGCGAATTTCCGGACAGCCGCTGGAGCAGGGACGCCGAAGCGCTGCTGCAGCAGACGCGTCCGACGGCGGCGAAGGTCGACGCCGAGACGATGAAGGACGACGAGCTGGCCGGTCTCGCCGTCGAAGGTCTGCTCAATGCGCCGCCCGAACGCGCACTGCCGATCCTGAAGAAAGTCCTGCAGAGCCAGCGCTCGGTCGAGATCAAGAAGCGCGCGCTGTTCGTGCTCAGCCAGCTCGGCAGCGACGAGGCGATGGATGTGGTCATCGATACCACGAAGAATTCGAGCGACCCGGAAATGCGCGACGAGGCGATCCGCATGCTCGGCATCAGCGGCGAGGCGCGCGCGATCGAACGGTTGCGCGAGGTGTATGCGACGAGCAAGGACGCGCACGAGAAGAATCGGATCATCGAGGCCTGGCTGGTCGCCGACCGCAAGGACCTGGTGCTCGCCGCGGCACGCAGCGAGAGCGACGAGGGCGTGCGCCGCAAGGCGATCCAGACCCTCGGTGCGCTCGATGCGTCGGACGAACTCAGGCAGTTGTTCGATGCGACCCAGGATGCCGGCAGCCGGCGCGCGATCATCGAATCGCTCGGCGTGGCCGGCAATGCCGACGCGCTTTCCGCAATCGCCGGCAACGCGAAGCTGGGCGAAGACATCCGCGTCGCTGCGCTGCACTCGCTCGGCGTGGCCGGCGATCGCGGCGGCGAGCAGGCCCTGGTCGAACTCTATGCGAAGGCCGCTACGCCGGCCTTGCGCGATGCGACGCTGCAGGGACTGCTGATCACCGGCGACAGCGACGCGGTGCTCGATCTGTACCGCAACGCGAAGACCATCGAGGAAAAGAAGTCGCTGCTGCGCACGCTGATGCAGATGGGCGACGACACCGCGATCAACGCGATCGAAGCCGAACTCGACAAGCCGGGGAAGCAGCCATGAAGACCTTGCGCCGTACCGCTTTTGCGATCCTGCTTGCCACGGCGCTGCCCTGCGCGGCTGCCGAAGCGGACCTTTCTTCCCGGGTCAATGCGGCGGACGGATGGAGCGGCTATCGCGTGCCGCTGGTCGCCGGTGTCGGCGAGCCGTGCTGCTTCGATGAGCACGCGGCATCGGCGCAGCACGGCCGCTGCGATCTCGACGGCCGCCACTGGAGTTTCGGTTCGCACGACGGCGTGCGCCCGAGCAGCAATGCGGCCGAGCTTGCGGTCTACCTGCATGTGGCCGGCGGTCATGTCGATCGCGTGCGTGCGGTCGCTGCTTCCTGCGATGTGCACAGCGCGACGCCGGTGCGCTGGATCGATGCGGTCGACCCGGCACAAAGCGTGAAGCTGCTCGCGGGTTGGCTCGACGAGAAGCCGCCGGCGCGTGGACGCGATGATTCCGCGCTGGTCGCTCTGGCCTATCACGCCGATGCCGCGGCGACGCAGGCGCTGCTGCAGCGCTCCGCAGCGACGCGGCCGCGCGACGAGCGCGAGCAGGCCGTGTTCTGGCTCGGCCAGGCGCGCGGCACCGAAGGCGCCGATCTGGTCGAGCATCTCGCCACGACCGACGGCGATCCGCAGCTGCGCGCGCACGCCGTGTTCGTGCTGTCGCAGGTGCGCATCGGCGACAGCTATGCGCGCATCCGGCAGATTTCGTCGAGCGATCCCTCCGAGCATGTGCGCAGCCAGGCCTTGTTCTGGATGGCGCAGACGGAAGACGAGCGTGCCGCAGCGGATATCACCTCGTCCCTGCGTACCGAACAGTCTTCCGAAGTGCGCGAACAGGCGGTGTTCGCCATGTCGCAGCTGAAAGACGACAAGGCCGATACCGCGCTGATCGCGTTGCTGCGCGGCGACTACCCGCGCGATGTGAAAAAACAGGCGCTGTTCTGGCTGAGCCAGTCGGGTTCGCCGCGCGCGCTGCAGTTTCTCGACGAGACCTTGAAGTAGCGCTGGAAGACGCCTTTCCCGCCAGCGATCCGATCTCGCCACTCGTGAGGGCGCGCAGCGGGCCGCGCGAACGCGGGTTGTGCGACCCGGCAGGCGTGGGAGCGCGGCGAGCGAACGCCACGGCGGCCGCGGCGCTGACGCGCAACGCGCGGCCCGGTTCGCGTCGCTGTCGCGTCAGTAGCGGCGCAACGCCACCGGATGGAATCGGCGCACCGCGAGGTAGCCGAACACCAGGAATATGACGAGTACGATGCCTTGCGCGATCGCGAACGGCGGTTCCGCCTGCGTCGGTGCGAGCGCATGCAGTGCCGGAATCTTGGCGAAACCCTGCGCGACCAGCACGAACACGTTGAGATACAGCCCGATCACCGCGGTGACGACGTAGATCCAGCGCCATGCGCCGGCGAGATTGAACGTGTAGAGCGCGAGCAGCGACCACGCCAGCACGAACAGCGATATCACGCCGACCGCATGCGAAGGCATGAACTTGACGAAGGGGAAAAAGAAGCCGGTCACGCTGGTCAATATGGTGGTGGCGAGGAAGACGAGCGTCCAACCCGGCAGGCGCCGCGCCGACAGCATGCCGAACAGCACGACGATGCCGGTGAAGATTCCGATCAGGCTCAGCAGAACGTGGACGAAGGTCAACGGCGTCATTCCCAAGATCATGTCGCTTTCCCCTGGCTGGTGTGAACGCCGCTACTTTGGCCGAAAACAAACCGGGAAGTAAGTACCAGGATGGAATTGTCCACAAAGTAATATATGCCGGCGGCTTCGGTGCACGCATGCGCATTTCTTCTGCCGCCGCTGCAGGAAGTGAGGCGCCGCGCTGCGCCGACCCGTAAACTCCCCCCGTCGCGCCTGGGGAAATCCGCCGTGCCGTTGATGCTGCAAACCCTCGTGCTGCTGCTCGGCGTCGGCGTGTCCGCGCTGCTCATACGGCCGCTGCGCATTCCGTTGCCATTCGTGCAGATCGCACTCGGCGCCGTGCTCAGCCTGCCGCTGTTCGGGCTGCACATCGCGCTCGATCCGGAAATCTTCCTGCTGCTGTTCGTCGCGCCGCTGCTGTTCGTCGACGGCTATCGGATTCCGAAGCGCGAATTCTTCGCCAGCAGCGGCAGCGTGCTGGCGCTTGCGTTCGGCCTGGTATTGCTCACGGTCGGGCTGATCGGCCTGCTGATCCACTGGCTGCTGCCGTCGATCCCGCAGGCGGCCGCGTTCGCGCTGGCGGCGATCCTGTCGCCGACCGACGCGGTGGCCGTGTCCGCGCTGACCGGGCGCGTCGGCATGCCCAAACGCCTGCTGCATCTGCTGCAGGGCGAGGCGCTGATGAACGATGCTTCCGGGCTCGCTACGTTCAATGTCGCCATCGTGGCAATGCTGACCGGCGTGTTCTCGCTGCCGGAAGCGACGCTCGGCCTCGTCGTGGTGGCGATCGGCGGCTTCGCCATCGGCGGTTTGTGCGGCATCGCGATGTGGCTGGTCGGGCGCCAGCTGATCGTCTGGGGTGTCGAGGAGCAGGCTCCGAACGTGCTGCTTCTGCTGTTGCCGTTCGGGGCGTACCTGGCCGCCGAGCACCTGCACGTATCGGGCATTCTCGCCGCGGTCGGTGCCGGTTTCGTATTGAACCTGCGCGGGCCGCCGGAACGCGCAGCGGCGGCGCGGCTGGGCATGTTCGGTACGTGGGAGATGATCGAATTCGTCTTCAACGGGCTGATTTTCGTCCTGCTCGGGCTGCAGCTGCCGGCGATCTTCCGCGCGACGATCGGCGAGGTCTACGCCGCGGCGTCCTGGGCTGGCGTTGCGCAGCTCGGCCTGTACGCACTGACGCTGGTGCTGGCGCTGGTACTGCTGCGCTTTGCCTGGGTGTGGATCGCGGTGCGCGTGATCAACCTCAATGCGCGCCGGCATGGCCACGGCGGCAAGCTGCCGCGACGGCGCCTGCTCGCCGCCATGGCGCTGGCCGGCGTGCGCGGGGCGGTGACCCTGGCCGGCGTGCTCTCGGTGCCGCTGCTGCTCGCCGACGGCACGCCGTTTCCGGGCCGCGACCTGATGATCTTCCTCGCCGCCGCGGTGATCCTGCTGTCGCTGCTGTTCGCAGCGGTGGGGCTGCCGCATGTGCTGAAAGGTCTCGAAGTGGAAGAGGATTCGGAGATCGAAGAGGAACGCCTCGCGCGTGTCGCCGCGGCCGAAGCGGCCATTCGCGCGATCGAGGCCGAAGCGGCGAAGACGCGCGGCAGCGACGAGGAGGGCGCTGCGATGCCGAGCCTGGTCGCCGGCGTCGTCATCGGCTTGTATCAACGGCGCCTGCAGCAGCTGGGCGAAGGCGCCGAGCCGACGGAAACGCCGGTCGACGCCCACATCGAAAATCATCTGCGCCTGGTCGGCCTGCGCGCCGAACGCGCCGCGATTCGCCGCCTGCGCTGGGCGCGCAAGATCGACAACGGCGTGCAGGAGAAAGTGCTGCACGAAATCGACCTGCGCGAGGCGGCGATCGAGGGGGCGGCGAAGGGGCACCACTAGCGCTGCGCCGGTGGCGCGAGCGTAGAGCCGCCGTGTCAGCCTGCCTGCCGCCGGGAGCTGGAATCCGCTCCGCAGACCGGTAACGCCTATTTGCCGCCGGCCGGCACCGCCATATCCAGCGCGAGGTCGCGCGCCGTCTTCGCGCTCAGCATGTCGATCAGCGACTGCGCGCCGGTCGCACCGCTATTGCCCTCGCGCGGCGCCATCACCACGGCCGGCACCAGGGCAGGGCCCTTGTACTCGGCGAACGCCTGCGCCCACGCGGCCTGCACTTCCTTGTAGGTGGCGAGCTTCTGTTCGAGCGCGCCGTCGGCGCTGATGATCTTGCGCTTGTATTCCGATTCGCCCTCGGCGCGCAGGATCTTCGCCGCCTTTTCCTGTTCCGCCTTCTTCGTATCGAGCTGCGCCACTTCGAGGGCCTGCTGCGCCTCGACGACGGCCTTGGCCTTGATGACTTCCTGCTCCCACTTCGCCTTGGCGGCCGCGGCTTCGCCTTCCTTCGCCACGGTGATCGCCTGCTGCTCGGCCTTCTTCGCGGTCGCGATGGCCGTCTGCACGTCCATCGTGATCTGCTGCTGGCCCTTGATCTGCGCTTCGACGGTGGCGTCGTAGTTCACTTCGCTGATGGTGAAGTTGAAGGTCTTGATGCCGAACGGCGTCAGCACCGGGTCTTCCTGGCGCTGCGGCATGCCCTTGTCGTCGCCGACGATATCCACCGCGGTGATCCTCTTCTCGACGCCGGTGAACGGATCGGTGGTCTTCACGTTGTGGTGGCACGTCTGGTATACGCCCCGTGTGATCTGGTCCTCGACGTAGGTGATC
>DASWPR010000017.1:0-2479 GCA_036398455.1 Dokdonella sp. | reverse complement strand
GAACGTCGCGATGCGGCTTTTCAGGCCGAGCAGGAACGCGGTGATCGTCTTCGGCGTCAGGTCCATGCGCCGCGCCGCGTCGGCGCTCACCGTGTGTCCGGGAATCTGCGTGCCCGATTGCCAGTCGACGTGGATCGCCTCGATGCCCGCGAGGCCGACCGCGACGGTGGCGTCGATCGGCGTGCCGGTGCGTGCCAGGATGCCGACGATGCGGAACGGCTTGTCCTTGTGATCGGCGTTGCCGATGCGGCCGGTGCCGTGCGTCAGGACGATCGCGCTGCCGAGCGAATAGCCGAGCTTGCGCGCGACTTCCGCGCCGAGCACCGCGTCGTAGACATCGTCGAAGGGTTTGCCGGCGGAGAATTCGAGCGGATGCCGCGCTCCGTAGCGATAGTGCGCGAAGAAATCCGCGGTCGTGCCCATCACGCGGAAGCCGCGATGCGAATCGCCGAGCGAGATCGGTACCGACCAGGCGACTTCCGGCCACGCGGCGATTTCCTGATAACTCTGCCAGGATACGTTGTTGGTCGCGTCGTCGAGATGGAACACCGCATACAGCAGCAGTCCGACCGGACTCGAACGCGCGCCGACGATCAGGTCGGTGCCGGATACGGTGCTGGCGAAACTCGCGCGCGCCTCGCTGCGGATGCGCTGCACGCCGAGCACCAGTGCGACGCTGAGCGCGATCGTGAATGCCGTCAGCAGCGCCGTACCGAGACGGTTGCGCAGGCTTTTCCAGGCAAGCGCAAGCACGCGCATCTCAGTTCGGACCCGTGCGCGCTGTGCGGTTGATGTCGCTCAGCCGCATCGAGCGATCGAACGACGGTGCGAGGCTGCGATCGTGACTGACGAAGACGACCGTCGTCGCGGCGCGCCGGCACTCGCCGAACAGCAGATGAAGAAATGCGGCGCGTGCATCGGCGTCGAGCGCGGACGTCGGCTCGTCGGCCACCAGCAGTTCGGGATCGCCGATCAGCGCGCGCGCCGCGGCCACGCGCTGCTGCTGGCCGACGCTGAGCGAACCGACCGCCTGGTGCGCGTGGCGCGCCGGATCGAGATCGAGCGCACGCAGCAGGCGGTCCGCTTCGGCATCCGCCTCGCCGCGCTGCAGGACGGCGCGCCGGCGCCGCGCCGAGAAGCGCAGCGGCAGCAGCACGTTCTCGCGCACCGACAGGAACGGCAGCAGGTTGAACTGCTGGAACACGAAACCGATGTGATCGGCGCGGAAGCGGTCGCGCTGCGCACCGCGCAAGCCCGTAAGATCGCTGCCGAGTACCGCGATGCGACCGCGCTGCGGCAGCAGCACGCCGCCGAGCAGGCCGAGCAGCGTGCTCTTGCCGCTGCCGCTGGCGCCCTGCAGGAAGACGCGCTCGCCGCGTGCAATGACGAGGTGTTCGATGTCGAGCAGGCACGCGCCGCCGCGCCACGAGAATTGCACGCCTTCGAGACGGATCGCAGTCGTCGCGTCGGCCACGGCGGCGGAAGCTGCGCTCATTTGGACAGCAGCACCGTCGTCCTTCCCGGCATCAATACCTGGCTGCCCTGGCGATCCGGCAGCACCAGTTCGACATTGATCTTGTGCAGGGCGGGGAAGCGTTCGATGAGCTTCACCTCGAACGCGTGCAGCGCCAACGGCGCGTGGCAGGTGTAGCGATAGCTGGCATCGAAATCGGCATGCTCGTGACTGCCGTGCTCGTGCTCGTGCCCGTGAGCGACCGGGTCGCTGCCGTCGTCATGCGTGTTCGCCGTGTCGAAGCCATGCGCTTGGACCGTGGCGGCATCGAGCGTGCAGCCGGCCGCCGGCGGCAGCACGAGCCAGCCGTCCGGCGCGTTCAATGCAGCGACGGTGTCGCCGTAGGCGCTGCGCTCGGCGTCGTCGCGCGGCGGATGTTCGTAGCCGAGCAGGCTCATGCCCGGCGCGTCGAGCGAGACCAGCAGCAGTGCGCCATCGATGCCGACATTCAGACGGGCCTCGCCATGCACGTGCGGACCGTGCTGGCGATGCGCCGTGTCGTCGGCGAACGCAGAAGACATCGGCAGCGCGAGCGCGATCAGGCAGGCGAGGCGGGGCAGGCGGCAAGACATGCGTGCGGACTCCGGATATTTAGTATGTTATAACGTAACAGTTCGATTCTGGCAGGGACAGACCGGTGTTGGCAAGGGATTCAGGCTTGGCATGGCGCGCGCTCGATCGCGCCGGTACGTTGATCGCCGCGTCGTGCGCGCTGCATTGCGCGCTGGTGCCGCTGGCGCTGACCTTGATTCCGTCGATGACGCTGGCGCTGCTGTCGTGGCACGACCCGCGCCATCGCATGGCGATGCGACTGTTGCAGGCGAGTCGCTGGGAATGGCTGTTCGTGGTGACCGCGCTGGCGGTCGCGGCATGCAGCTTCGGCTTCGGCTATCTGCGCCACCGCGATGCGCGGCCGGGGCTGCTGCTGGCGGCGGCTGCCGCCTCGTTCGCACTGGCGATCGCTTC
>DASWPR010000016.1:0-7713 GCA_036398455.1 Dokdonella sp. | reverse complement strand
ATCGTCACGTAGAGGACCAGGATCGTCAGCAGCAGGATCAGCATCGGCGTGTTGATCTGCGCAGGATCGGCCTTCTCCGGATAGCCGCCGGCGGTGAGCGCGGCTTTCAGTTTCTTGCCGAAATCTTCGGACTGCGTCTTGAACGCGCCCGCTTCGAGTGCGCCGCCTTCGAACGACGCCACCTCGGTCGCGCCGATCTTCACCGAGGCGACCGTGCCCGCCGCCGCCGCCTGGTTCGAATACGGCACGCCACCCTTCGCGAGCACGCTCTTGGCGACATCGCAGGAGCTGGTGAAGGTCTTCTTGCCGACCGGATCGAACTGGAAGCTGCAAGTGGCCGGGTCCGCCGTCACCACGATTGGGTTCGTCGCGCTGGCCGCTTCGATCGCCGGATTGCCGTAGTGCGTGATCGCCTTGAAGATCGGGAAATACGTGAACACCGCGAGCAGGCAGCCGACCATGACGATCGGCTTGCGCCCGATGCGATCGGACAAGGCGCCGAACACGACGAAGAACGGCGTCGCAATGAGCAGGGCCGCCGCGATCAGCAGGTTCGCCGTGAATGCCTCGATCTTCAGCGTCTGGGTCAGGTAGAACAGGCTGTAGAACTGGCCGCAGTACCACACGACGGCCTGGCCCGCGGTCGCGCCGAACAGGGCCAGCAGGACGACCTTGCCGTTGCTCCAGTTCGCGAAGGCCTCGGTCAGCGGCGCCTTCGAGCCTTTGCCTTCGGCCTTCATCTGCTGGAACAGCGGCGATTCGTTGAGCTGCAGGCGGATGTACACCGAAATGGCGAGCAGCAGAGCCGAGATCAGGAACGGGATGCGCCAGCCCCACACCTCGAAGTCAGCGCCCATCGTCTTGCGGCAGATCAGGATCACGATCAGCGACAGGAACAGGCCGAAGGTCGCCGTGATCTGGATGAAGCTGGTGTAGAAGCCGCGCTTGCCGGGCGGCGCGTGCTCGGCCACATAAGTGGCCGCGCCGCCGTACTCGCCGCCGAGCGCGAGGCCCTGCAGCAGGCGCAGCGCGATCAGGGCGATCGGCGCGGCGACGCCGATCGACGCATAGGTCGGCAGCGCACCCACCAGGAAGGTGGAAAAACCCATGATCACGATGGTGACCAGGAAGGTGTACTTGCGCCCGATCATGTCGCCCAGGCGGCCGAAGATGATCGCGCCGAAGGGCCGCACCGCGAAGCCGGCGGCGAACGCGAGCAGCGCGAAAATGAAACCGCTGGTGGGATTGAGGGCGGAGAAGAACTGCTTGGCGATGATCGCCGCGAGCGAACCGTACAGATAGAAGTCGTACCACTCGAACACGGTGCCGACGCTGGACGCGATGATCACGCGCCGGTGGTTGGTGTTCAGCCCGCTGCCCGTCGGGCTCGCTGGTGATGCAACGCTCGCCATATCGTACTCCCCGTGTGGATGGTGCTGGGCCGAGCCGCGCCGCGGCAACGTCCGGACATTCAACCGGAGCTTGCGCGCGCACGCGAGCGACGCCTATTCAACCTTGGTCGTAGGCCCGACCAACGTCGAAAAGGCGCTCGCGCCCGTCATGTGCGTGGCACACTTCGCTTCTGCAAGAAAGGCTGCACAAGGAGGATTCATGTCGACCCTGCACCCCGTCTCCGCTGAATTCGCCGCGCAGGCGCGCATCGACAAGGCCGCCTACGAGCGCGACTACGCCGAATCCGTCCGCGACGGCGACGCGTTCTGGGCGCGCATCGGCCAGCGCCTGGAATGGATGAAGCCTTATTCCAAAGTGAAGAATGTTTCGTTCGATGCGAAGGACTTCCGCATCCGCTGGTACGAGGACGGCGAACTCAATCTCGCCGCGAACTGCCTCGACCGCCACCTGGACCAGCGCGGCGACAAAACCGCGATCATCTGGGAAGGCGACGATCCGAACACGTCGCGCCGGATCAGCTATCGCGAACTGCACGCCGACGTCTGCAAGGCGGCCAATCTTCTCAGCCACCTCGGCATCGGCAAGGGCGACCGCGTCGCGATCTACTTGCCGATGATTCCGCAAGCCGCCGTCGCGATGCTCGCCTGTGCGCGCATCGGCGCGATCCACACCGTCGTGTTCGGCGGCTTTTCGCCGGACTCGCTGGCCGGCCGCATCGCCGATTCGCAGTGCAAGCTGGTGATCACCGCCGATGAAGGCCTGCGCGGCGGCAAGAAGGTCGCGCTGAAGATCAATGTCGACGAAGCGCTGCAGCGGCCGGGCACCCACAGCGTCGAGACCGTGCTCGTGGTCCGGCACACCGGCGGCGCCATCGCGATGCAGCCGCCGCGCGACCGCTGGTGGCATGCCTTGATGGAAGGCCAGTCGACCACGCACGCGCCGGTCGCGATGAATGCCGAGGATCCGCTGTTCATCCTGTACACCTCCGGCTCGACCGGCAAGCCGAAGGGCGTGCTGCATACGACCGGCGGCTACCTCGTCTATGCGAGCTACACGCACGAATGCGTATTCGACCTGCGCGAGGACGACGTCTACTGGTGCACCGCCGACGTCGGCTGGGTCACCGGTCACAGTTATCTGCTGTACGGGCCATTGGCGAACGGCGCGACGACGGTGATGTTCGAAGGCGTGCCGAACTATCCGGACACCTCGCGCTTCTGGCAGGTCGTCGACAAGCATCAGGTGACGCTGTTCTACACCGCGCCGACCGCGATCCGCGCGCTGATGCGCGAGGGCGAGGCGCCGGTCAAGAAGGCTTCGCGCACGTCTCTGCGCGTGCTCGGCACGGTCGGCGAGCCGATCAATCCGGAAGCCTGGGAGTGGTACTGGCGCGTCGTCGGCGACGGCCGCTGCCCGATCGTCGACACCTGGTGGCAGACCGAGACGGGCGGCATCCTGATCACCCCGCTGCCCGGCGCGATCGACCAGAAGCCCGGTTCGGCGACGCTGCCGTTCTTCGGCATCAAGCCGGCGATCGTCGATGCGAGCGGCGCGGTCCTGGAGGGTGCGACGGAAGGCAACCTGGTCATCACCGACGCGTGGCCCGGCATGATGCGCACCGTGTACGGCGATCACCAGCGCTTCATCGAGACCTATTTCAAGGCGTATCCGGGCATGTACTTCACCGGCGACGGCGCGCGCCGCGACGACGACGGCTACTACTGGATCACCGGCCGCGTCGACGATGTCATCAATGTCTCCGGCCACCGCCTCGGCACGGCCGAAGTCGAGAGCGCGCTCGTCGCACATCCGAAAGTCGCCGAAGCCGCCGTGGTCGGCAGTCCGCACGACATCAAGGGCCAGGGCATCTACGCCTACGTCACGCTGAAAGCGGGCGAGCAGCCGAGCGACGAGCTGCGCAAGGAGCTGATCGCCTGGGTGCGCAAGGAGATCGGGCCGATCGCGAGCCCGGATCATCTGCAGTGGGCACCCGGCCTGCCGAAGACGCGCTCGGGCAAGATCATGCGCCGCATCCTGCGCAAGATCGCCGAGAACGCTCCGGACCAGCTTGGCGACACCTCGATGCTGGCCGATCCATCGGTCGTGCAGAACCTCGTCGACGAGAGGCTGGTGAAGTGAATCCAGCCTTGAACGCGCGCCGGATCGCGCGCCCTCGCCCCTGAGCTTCGGCTCCTGCCCAGCATGCGCGAAGTCCTCATTGCCGACGACCATCCTCTGTTCCGCGACGCGTTGAAGCGCGCGGTGATGCAGGCGCTGCCCGAGGCCGGCCTGCACGAGGCGGACAGCGTGGCCGCGCTGCATGCCACGATCGATGCGCACCCGGACATCGAGCTGCTGCTGCTCGATCTGCACATGCCGGGCGCGAATGGCTTTTCCGCGCTGGTGCACATTCGCGGCCAGCATCCGGGGCTGCCGATCATCGTGGTATCCGCGCACGAGGAAGCCAGCGTGATCCGCCGCGCGATCGCGCACGGCGCTTCCGGCTACATCCCGAAATCGGCCGCGGTCGAGACGATCGTGCAGGCCGTGCGCAAGGTGCTCGATGGCGACCTGTGGATTCCCTCCGCGGTGCGCGGTGCCGGTTCGGCGCTGAAACCGGCGGAAGCCAGCATCGCCGCGCAGGTGGCCGAACTCACGCCACAGCAGTTCCGCGTGCTGAACATGATTGCCGAGGGCCTGCTCAACAAGCAGATCGCCTACGAACTGGGCGTGTCGGAAGCAACCGTGAAGGCGCACATGACCGCGATCATGCGCAAGCTCGGCGTATCCAATCGCACCCAGGTGGCCCTGCTCGCCAGTCATCTGGCGATCGATGCCGACACGCTGGCAAACGGCGCCAGCGACGCCGTCGCCTGATTCGCGCGGCGCCGCGAACGGCCGACCTTATTCGCTGTCGTAGGGAGATGGCCGTCCGATCCCGCTCCGCTGTCCAGGCGCTTCCGTTTTCGCAAGGCCATGCGCTCGCGCTGATGTGGCGGCTCGAGATGCGCGCGCGGCGGCGACGCTGGTTCGCCGCGCCGGTGCGGATGATCACGATCGTCGCCGCGCTGACCCTGCTCATGCCGCTGGCCCTTGCTGCCGCGTGGCCCCGATTGCACGAACAGACCGCGGCGCTGCTCGCGCTGCCGCACGCGCATCCGTTCGCATTGGGCGCGTCTGCCGCGCTTGCCGCCTTTGCGCGCATGCAGGCGCAGCGCCGCCGGGCCGAGCGCGATCACGCCGCCTCGTGGCTTGCGACCGCGCCGATCGAACGGCACGACGTGATCGCCTTTCTGCGCTGGCGCGCTGCTGCAACCGCGGTGCCGCTCGGTGCGTTCGCCATCGCCATCCTCGCGACGCTCGGGTGGCTGGACGAGCGCAGCGTCGGCGACACCGGCATCTTCGCCGGCGTCGGCCTGATCGTAGGCGCCATTGTCGGCTGGCGCAGCGGAGCACGTGTCGACGTCGCCGCTGCGACGCCCCTTCCACGTTTGCGCAACAGCGAGAGCCCATCGGTCGCAACCGCAGGTTTCGCTGCGCTGCGACGCTGGCCTTTCGCCCAGCTGCTCGCCTCGGCAAACCCGCGCCAGCACGCGCGCATCGTCGCCGCCGTGCTGCTCAGTCTGCCGATGGGCATTGCGCCGTCGGTTGCCGTGCCGATCCTTTTGCTGCTGGCGACCGGCCTCGGCGCCGTCGCCTTGCTGCAGGCGCTGCTGGCGACGATTCCGCGCGCCGCCGACAACCTGCGCAGCACGCCGCTGCCGCTGCCGCGATGGGTCGTGCTGCTGGGTGCCCGCGCCTTCGCATGCGAGGTCGTTGCGGCAGCGTTCGCGGCGGTGATCGGCTGCATGCTCGGAGCATCCATGCAGGCCGCACTGGCGGGCGCGGCCGTCTGGCTGCTCTGGGTCGCGTTCGCCACGCTCTGCGCAGTCGCCGCGCGTCACCGTCCAGCCCGTCTGCGCGGTGAGCTCTTCGCATTCGCCGTCGTCCTGCTCGCGCTGGCCGCCATCGCGCCGCCGCTGCTGCTGGTCGCGCTGCCGGCCAGCGCCGGCTGGCAGGCGAAGCGGGCGTGGCGCGCATGAATTCCCTCGCACTGCAGATCGATGCGTTGCGCGCAGGCTATCCGGCACGCACGGTTCTGCATGGCGTTGACCTGCGCCTTGCGCGCGGCGAGTGGATGGCCTTGCTCGGCGCGAACGGCAGCGGCAAGAGCACCTTGCTCGACTGCTGCGTCGGTCGGCTCGCAGCATCCGCCGGCAGCGTGCACGTCGGCGGCCAGTCGATCCACGAATCGCCGGTCGCGGCGAAACAGCGGCTCGGCTACGCGATCGCTCCGGAACGCCTGCCTGTACTGCTGAGCGCGCGCGATTGCCTCTCCGTACAGGCCGCCGCGAAAGGACTTCCGGCGATCGATGCGGAAGTGCTGGAACTCGCCGCGCTGCTCGGGCTGGCGCCGTGGCTCGACGATGCGGTCGCACTGATGTCGTATGGAACCCGGCAGAAGGTCGGCGTCCTCGTGGCGCTGCTCGGCGAACCCGAGTTGATCGTGCTCGATGAAACGTTCAACGGCCTCGATCCCGCCAGCGGCCTGCTGCTGAAGCGGCACTTCCGCGCGCGCGTCGATGCCGGCCGCTGCGGCGTGCTGCTGGCGACGCATGCACTCGACATCGCCGAGCATTGGGCCGACCGCGTGGCACTGCTGCACGAGGGCCGCATCGTGCATGAGTGGGACCGCGCCGAGCTGACCGCCCTGCGGTTGCGCGGCGACGCATTCGAGATTGCGCTTTCCGAACAGATCGCCAAACCCGCCTGACGACCGCTTCAGCCGATCGCCTGCTTCTTTTCCGCCTGCCTTCCGAGCTGTGTGATGAGCGCACGCAATGCGGCCGGCTTGACCGGCTTGCGCAGCAGCGCGTAGCCGAGTGCGCGGGCGCGCACGACGAGGTCGGCACTGGTATCGGCCGTGATCAGCGCGCCGGGCGGAGCCGGCGTGCAGGCAGCGCGCAGCGCGGCCAATGCATCCAGGCCGTCCTGCGCGGCTTCGAGGTGATAGTCGACCAGCAGCAGATCGGGCCGGCGTCGCTGTGCCAGGGCCACGGCTTCGTCGATCGTCGCGGCGAGGTCGCTGGAAACCCCCCAACGCGAGAGCAGGGCGGCCATGCCTTCGAGGATGGCCGGATCGTTGTCGAGGCAGAGCGCGTGCAGGCCGCCGGCCAGCACGGTCGTATCACCGAGCCCGGCGCGACCGCGCGGCGACGGCGCCTGTGCCGGTACACGCGGCAGTTCGACTGCGAACACGCTGCCGCGCCCCGGTTGCGAGCGCACGCTGATGCTGGTGCCGAGCAGGCGCGCCATGCGCTCGCAGATCGCCAGGCCGAGCCCGAGACCTTTTTCGCCCCAGGGCGAAACATGGCTGCCGCGACGAAACTCGTCGAATACGCTGCGCAGCTGGTCTTCGGCGATGCCAGGTCCGCTGTCCCAGACTTCGACGCGCAGGTTGGCGCCGACGCGGCGCACGCCGCAGACGACGCCGCCGCTGCGCGTGTAGCGCAGCGCGTTGGCGAGAAAGTTCTGCAGGATACGCCGCAGCAATTGCGCATCGCTGCTCACCCACGCGCGGCTGGCGACGAAGCGCAATTTCAGACCGCGCGTGGCCGCGAGCACGCCGAACTGGTGCTGCAGCGATTCGATCAGCTCGGCCAGCGCAAAACTCGACACGTCGGTCTGGTACTTGCCGGCCTCCAGTCGCGAGGATTCCAGCAGCGCATCGAGCAGGTCCTCGGCCGCCTTGAAGGCCGTATCGATGCGTTCGGCCAGGCGCCCGCTCTCGCCATCGAGCGGCTGATGACGCAGCGCCGAGGTGAACAGTCGCGCCGCATTCAAAGGCTGCAGCAGATCGTGGCTCGCCGCCGCCAGGAAGCGCGTGCGCGACTGGTTTGCCGCCTCCGCCTGGCGCACGGCGCGCTGCTGCGCGACGAGGGCCTGTTCGAGTTCGCCCGTGCGCTGGGCAACGCGCTGCTCCAGCGTTTCGTTCGCTTCGCGCAACGCGCGTTCGACGTGCTTGTAAGGCGTGATGTCGCTGAAGGTGGTCAGGTAGCCGCCGCCCGGCAACGGCTCGCCGCGCATCTCGATGACGCGGCCGTCCGGCCGTTCGCGCACGAACACATGCGGCGTGCCGGCATGCAGGTGCGCAAGACGGCGTTCGATCTGTGCGGCGAGTTCGCCGTCGCCGAGCAATGCACGCGCGGCGTTGTGGCGGATCAGGTCGTCGATCGGACGGCCGACGTAGACGAAGCCGTC
>DASWPR010000015.1:0-11576 GCA_036398455.1 Dokdonella sp. | reverse complement strand
GCGCCGCCTACGTCGTCAACGTCAGCATCACCAACAGCCGCGATGGCAGCACCACGGTCGTTTCGCTGCCGGTGCCCATTACCGCGTCGTCGAAGCAGCAGTTCACAGCGACCTACGTTTATTCCAGGGATTTTTAGCCCGGCGGCGCGTCATGGAGGCGAATGTTAGAATTGCAGCCTAGCATTCTGCCAGCTTCTGGATTGACGTATGTCCGTGCCCGCACCGCAAATCGATTTCAGCTATACCCTCGACGACAAGTTCACCCGCACCCAGGGCCGCATCTATCTTTCCGGTGTGCAGGCGCTGGTGCGCCTGCCGCTGATGCAGCAGATGCGCGATCGCGCCGCCGGCCTCAACACGGCAGGCTTCATCTCGGGCTATCGCGGTTCACCGCTCGGCGGCTTCGACCTCGAGCTGTGGAAGGCGAAGAAGCACCTCAAGGGTTCCAACATCGAGTTCCAGCCCGGCCTCAACGAGGACCTCGGCGCAACGATGGTGTGGGGCACGCAGCAGACCAACCTGTTCCCCGGCGCCAAGTACGACGGCGTGTTCTCGATGTGGTACGGCAAGGGTCCGGGCGTCGATCGCTGCGGCGACGTGTTCAAGCACGGCAACGCCGCCGGCACGTCCACGTTCGGCGGCGTGCTCGCGCTCGCGGCCGACGACCATGCCTGCCGCTCGTCGACGCTGCCGCATGGCTCGGAGCTGGAATTCGTCTCGGCGATGATGCCGGTGCTCAATCCCGCCGGCGTGCAGGACATCCTCGACATGGGCCTGCTCGGCTGGGCGATGTCGCGCTTCACCGGGCGCTGGGTCGGCTTCAAGACGATTGCCGAAACGGTGGAATCGTCGGCCAGCGTCAACGTCAATCCGCATCAGCTCGATATCCTGCTGCCCGAGGATTTCTCGCTGCCTGCCGGCGGCCTCAATATCCGCTGGCCGGATCCGCCGCTGAATCAGGAAATGCGCCTGCACCAGTACGCGGTCGATGCGGCCTGTGCGTTCGCGCGCGCCAACAAGATCGACCGCGTCGTGCTCGATTCGCCGAAAGCACGGCTCGGCATCGTCACCACCGGCAAGAGCTATCTCGATGTGCTGCAGGCGCTCGAGTACCTCGGCATCAGCGAGAGCGACGCGCGCGAGATCGGCATCCGCGTCTACAAGGTCGGCATGACCTGGCCGCTCGAACCGATCGGCATCCGCGATTTCGCGCGCGGCCTCGAGGACATCATCGTCGTCGAGGAAAAGCGCTCCTTCATCGAATCGCAGATGAAGGAATCGATGTACAACTGGAACCACCAGGTGCGCCCGTCGGTGGTCGGCAAGTACGACGAGCAGGGCAACTGGATCCTGCCGTCGACCAACGAGCTGACGCCGGCAATGATCGCGCTGGTGATCGCCAAGCGGCTCGGCCGTTTCTTCAGCAACGACACGATCCGCGCGCGCGTCGCGTGGATCGAGAGCAAGGAACACGAACTCACCCTGCCGCGCGCGAGCTTCCCGCGCCCGGCGCACTACTGCTCCGGCTGCCCGCACAACACCTCGACCGTGGTGCCGGAAGGCTCGCGCGGCCTCGGCGGCATCGGCTGCCACTACATGGTCACCTGGATGGACCGCCGCACCGACACCTTCACGCAGATGGGCGGCGAAGGCGCCACCTGGTGCGGGCAGGCGCCGTTCACCGAAACCAGGCACGTCTTCCAGAATCTTGGCGACGGCACCTACTTCCATTCCGGCTCGCTGGCGATCCGCCAGGCGATCGCGGCGAAGGTCAACATCACCTACAAGATCCTCTACAACGACGCCGTCGCGATGACCGGCGGCCAGCCCGTCGACGGCACGCTGACGGTGCCGGACATCGCGCAGCAGATGCGCGCCGAGGGCGTGCAGACGATCATTGTGGTCAGCGACGACATTGCGAAGTGGTCGAGGCCGGAAATCTTCCCGAGCGGCGTCGAGTTCATCCATCGCGACGAGCTCGATGCGGTGCAGAAGCGCATGCGCGAAATCCCCGGCGTCAGCGTGCTGATCTACGACCAGACCTGCGCCACCGAGAAGCGCCGCCGCCGCAAGCGCGGCAAGCTGGAAGACCCGAAGAAGCGCATCTTCATCAACTCGCTGGTCTGCGAAGGCTGCGGCGACTGCGGCGAGAAATCGTTCTGCGTGTCGGTGCTGCCGAAGGACACCGAGTACGGCCGCAAGCGCGAGATCGACCAGAGCAACTGCAACAAGGATTTTTCCTGCGTCAAGGGCTTCTGCCCGAGCTTCGTCTCGGTGATCGGCGGCGGCCTGAAGAAGAAGAAGGGCAAGTCCGACATCGATTTCAGCGCGCTGCCGCAACCGATTTTCGCCAGCGACCTGGCGCAGCCGTGGAACATCCTGGTGACCGGCATCGGCGGCACCGGCGTGGTCACGATCGGCGCACTGATCGGCATGGCCGCGCACCTGGAAGGCAAGGGCGGCACCGTGCTCGACCAGACCGGCCTCGCGCAGAAGGGCGGCGCGGTGACCTGTCATTTGCGCATCGCGATGACGCCCGCCGACATCCACGCCGTGCGCATCGCCGCTGGCGAAGCCGACCTCGTGCTCGGCTGCGACATGGTGGTGGTGAACGATTACTGGGCGCTGTCGAAGATCCGCGCCGGCCGCGCACGCGTCGTGCTGAACACCTACGAGGCGATGCCGGGCACGTTCACGACCAAGCCCGACATGCAGTTCCCCGCGCAGCAGATCATCGACGCGGTGACACAGGCGCTGGACGGCGGCAAGCCCGAACTCGTCGATGCGACGGAACTGGCGACGGCGCTGCTCGGCGACTCGATCGCCTCGAACCTGTTCATGCTCGGCTACGCCTGGCAGAAGGGCTGGGTGCCGCTCAGCCACGATGCGCTGATGCGCGCGGTCGAGCTCAATGCCGCGGCGATCGACATGAACAAGGCCGCGTTCAACTGGGGCCGTCTCGCCGCGCACGACATCGTGCAGGTGCGCAACGCCGCCGGCCTGCCGAACCCGCATCTGCCGTCGGGTGCAATCGCGCTGGCGCTGCCGGTGCGCAAAACGTCTTCCCTTCCCCCGCAAGCGGGGCACACGCCCTCTTCCCTTCCCCCGCAAGCGGGGCACACGCCCTCTTCCCTTCCCCCTCAAGCGGGGCACACGCCCTCTTCCCTTCCCCCGCAAGCGGGGGAAGGTGCCCGAAGGGCGGAAGGGGGCAACGGGGGCAGCGTCACCGCCGAGTCCCTCGACGACACCACCCTCAGCGCCACCCTCGAGGAACAAATCGCACGCCGCGTCGCCTTCCTCACCGACTACCAGAACGCCGCCTACGCGCAGCAGTATCAGGCGCTGGTCGACAAGACACGCGCGGCCGAGCAGGCGAAGACGCCCGGCTTCACGACCCTGACCCAGGCCGTCGCGCGCTACGCGTTCAAGCTGATGGCCTACAAGGACGAGTACGAAGTCGCCCGCTTGTATACCCGTGGAGATTTTGAGAAGCGCATCCGCGAGACCTTCGAAGGCGACTTCAAGCTGCACTTCAATCTGGCCCCGCCGCTGTTCGCGAAGAAGGACGCCGACGGCAACCTGCGCAAGGCCGAGTACGGTCCCTGGGTGTTCAGCGCGTTCAGGCTGCTGGCGAAACTGCGCGGCCTGCGCGGCGGCGCGCTCGACGTATTCGGCTACACCGCCGAGCGGCGCATGGAGCGCCAGCTGATCGTCGACTACCGCAAGACGCTCGACGAACTGCTGGCAGGCCTCGACGGCGACAACCACGCCTTGGCCGTCGATGTCGCCTCGGTGCCGGAACATATCCGCGGCTACGGTCACATCAAGGAACGCCACTACGCCGACGCGATGAAGCGTCAGCATGATCTGCTGGCGGCCTGGCGCAATCCGGTGGGCAGCCGGGCGGCCGCGTAATCCATCCCCAGAAATCCAGTCACAAAGCTCGGTAGGCAGGCTTCAACCTATTGACTTGCAATACAAAGTGAATTGACTATCTATTCATAAATCGATTCAATCGGCGGAATGAGCGATGACCGCCTCGCACGCCTCGAATCCCTGCTGCGTACGCGCGGCGCGCAGCCGGCTTCGGTTCTGGCGGGCGAACTCGGCATCAGCCAGCCGACGCTTTCGCGACTGCTGACCCGCGCCGGCGAGCGCGTCGTACGTATCGGCCGGGCGCGCGCTTCGCGCTACGCGCTCGCACATTCGATCGCGCGCGCCGGCAGTCATTGGCCGCTGTACCGCATCTCGGCCGACGGAAAATCCGAAACGCTCGGGGAGTTGCACGCGCTCCATCGCGATGAGTTCTTCTTCGAGCCGCGCGGCGAGCGCCCTGCCCTCATGCAAGGCGACTTCGCTACCGGCCTGTTTCCGGGCGTGCCGTGGTTTCTCGGCGATCAGCGTCCGCAGGGCTTTCTCGGGCGTGCCTTGGCGCGCCGCATCGCCAGCGATATCGATGCCTCCATCGATCCGCTGGTCTGGCGCGCCGACGACATCGTCCTCGCCTTGCTGCGACATGGCGATGATCAGCCGGGCGATCTGGTACTCGGCGAAGCATCGCTGCAGCGCGCCTTGCAGAACGTGCTGGCGCCGCGCGCCGTCCTATCCTTCGACGCGCGTGCACGGCGCTATCCCGAACTCGCCGACGCGGCGCTGCGCGGCGAAGACACCGGCTCGGCGGCCGGCGGCGAACAGGCGAAATTCACCGTCACCTTGCATGGCGCAGACGGCTACGAACCGGCCATCGTGAAATTCAGCGAACGCGTCGGCGTTCCGGCAGGGCGACGCTGGGCCGACCTGCTGATGTGCGAGCACCACGCCGGCAATGTGCTGCGCGAACACGACCTGCCGGCCGCGCGCAGCGAGATCCTCGAAGCCGACGCGCGCATCTTCCTGCAATCCATGCGCTTCGACCGCACGCCCGTGCTCGGCCGTGGCGGCTTCGTCTCATTGGCGGCGCTGGACGCCGCCTACTATGGTCACGCGCGCATCGACTGGTGGCGCTTCGCGCCGCAACTGGAACGCGACGGCTGGCTCAGCACCGAGGATGCGAGGCGCCTGCGCCTTTTCAGCTGGTACGGCGCCCTCATCGGCAACAGCGACATGCATCTTGGCAACGCTGCCCTGCAGCTGCGCGACCTCCGCCCGCTGCCGCTCGCGCCCGCCTACGACATGCTGCCGATGCGCTTCCGGCCGTCCAACAGCGGCGAGATCGTCGAACGCCGCTACGAGATCGCCTTGCCGACGCCGGAACATCAGTCCGACTGGCACGCCGCGGCCTGCATGGCGCAGGTGTTCTGGCGACGCATCGCCGAGGAGCCGCGCATCTCGTCCGAGTTCCGCGCGATCGCCGACGATGCCGGAAGCATGCTGCAGCGCGCGCTGGCGCACCTGACGGGCTGAGCGCCTACTCGCCGCGCGCCGCCATCGCTGCGCGAGCGTTGCCGGCACTGCGTCGCGCAAATTCCGCTGGACGGTCATCGATCGGGCAGGCAGCATTGTGGGTTTTCCCATCCGCGCGCGTATCGACCGACCTCGATGGAAGAGTCGCTGTTCCGCCACTTGCTGTCGCGTCACGCCGGAGCGGCGCTGGACCGGCATACGCTTGCCAAGGGCGCCGACTACCTGCGCCGCGGCCGCGTGCGCGAGGTGTGGTACCACGCCGACGCCGTCGATACCGGCAGCCTGCTCGGCAAGGTGCAGGGCAGCGCGGCGCAGCCGTACACCGCAGGCATCCGCATCCACGCGAACGGTAGCCGCCCGCGCTTCGACACCCATTGCACCTGCCCGCTCGAAGGCGAGTGCAAGCATGTCGCGGCGATTGCGCTGAAGGAACTCGGCACGCGCACCTCCGGCGACGCGGCCGCGGGGAGCGCACCGAGCCAGCCCTCGCTCGGCCCGTGGGCCGCCTGGCTCGACGCTTTCGAAACACCGGCCGGGCCGCCCGCCGTTCCGCCGGCATCTCAGGCCGAGCGCGTCTTCGGCATCATCCTGCAGCTCGATGTCGGCGCACTGCCGTTCCTGCTGGCGACGCCGGTATGGCTGAAACCGGGCAGGCGCGGCGGCTTCACCTCGCCGCAGCCGCTGCAGCAGGTGTATGCCGCCGGCGATGCCTGGCAGGGCCTCACCCCGGAACAGTTCGAGCACGTGGCGCAGCTGCGCATGCGTACGCAGCCGTTCGCCAGCGGCGGCGTGTGCAAGCTGGCCGATGCGCGCGACGAACCTCTGCTGGAAACCCTGCTCACCGAACACCCGTGCTTCATGGGCAAGCCGTCCAACGGACGCGTCGGCCTGGGCCCGCAGCGCGGTCTCGGCTGGCACTGGCACGCCGCCGACGACGGCAGCCAGAAACTGGTGCCGGAACTGGCCGACGGTTCGGCCAGGACGCGTCTGCTGCGCATCGGCGGACTCTGGTACTGGGATGCCGAGCGCAACACCATGGGCCGCTGCGATGGCGATCCGCGCCTGGTCGAGGCCGCCCTGCGCGCACCCGCGCTGCAGCCCGAACAGGTGCCGCTGCTGCTGGCGCGCTGGCGCGATGCGTCGCTCGCCAAGCATCTGCCGGCACCGGCGCCGCAAGGCGAGATCGAACGCCGCAAACTGGCGCCGACCCCCGTGCTCACCCTGCGCGCCTTCCCGCTGCGTCCCGCCGGTGCGCAGGCGTACGACGCCGGCAGCGCACGGCTCAGCTTCGACTACGACGGCATCCGCCTGCCGCTGGCGACCTCGACCACACCGGAGCGGCGCCGGCAGGACGATCGCGTGATCGAGATCGTGCGTGACCGCGCCAGCGAGATCGCCGCCATCGAACGCCTCGACGAACTCGGCTTCATCGATGCCGACCTGTTGCCGGGCAATGTCCGCGTGCCGCGCGGCGCGCTCGCCGGCGGCGACTTCGTGCTCGAACATGGGCGCGGCCTGCTCGCTGCTGCGGACCAGGTGTTCGCCCTGACGCCGCGCCTGCGCGATGCCGGCTTCCGACTCGAATCCGCCGGTGAATTTCCGTTCGAGCTGCTGGAAGAACCCGACGACTGGTACGCCGAAGTCGACGAGGATTCCGGCAATGCCTGGTTCGATCTGCGCCTCGGCATCGACATCGGCGGCGAACGCGTCGACCTGCTGCCGATCCTGCATCGCCTGCTGACCGACCCGCAGTTTCCGCTGACGCCGCGCAAGGGCGAGGCCGACGACGCGGTCTGGCTGGTGCCGCTGGATGCACGGCGGCGCGTGCCGCTGCCGCTGGCCAAGCTGCGCCAGCTGATCACGCCCCTGCTTGAATGGCTGCAGGGACCGGCCAGTGCGACCGTCGACGGCACCCTGCGCCTGCGCCACGCGCAGGCGACCGTGCTGGAAGAACTCGCCACCCAGCTGCCGTGGCAGGGCGCCGAGCGCCTGCGCGCGGAGCTCGAACGCCAGCGCGCGCCGCGCGAACCGGTGATCGAACCGCCCGGCTTCCGCGCGACCTTGCGCGCCTACCAGCGCGATGGACTCGCCTGGCTCGGCTTCCTCGCCGACGCAGGCCTCGGCGGCATCCTCGCCGACGACATGGGCCTCGGCAAAACCGTGCAGGTGCTCGCGCATCTGCTGGCGGAAAAGCAGCGCGGCCGCCTCGACCAGCCTGTGCTGATCGTCGCGCCGACCAGCCTGATCACGAACTGGCGCGACGAGGCCCGACGCTTCGCGCCCGATCTGCGCGTGCTGGTCGTGCACGGGCCGGCGCGCGCGGAGCTGCACGCGGCGATCCCGCAGCACGACCTGGTCATCACGACCTACCCGCTGCTGCCGCGCGACGCCGACGCGCTCGGCGCGCACGAGTACTCGCTGCTGGTGCTCGACGAAGCGCAGGCGATCAAGAACGCCAACAGCCAGGCCGCCAAGATCGTGCGCAAGCTGCCCGCGCGGCGGCGCCTGGCGATGACCGGCACGCCGCTGGAGAATCATCTGGGCGAACTGTGGGCGCAGTTCGACGCGGTCGAGCCGGGCATGCTCGGCGGCGTGCGCGACTTCACCCGCTTCTACCGCACGCCGATCGAGAAGCACGGCGACGTCGAACGGCGCGAACGCCTGAAGCGCCGCATCGCGCCGCTGCTGCTGCGGCGACGCAAGGAAGACGTGCTCCAGGACCTGCCGGAAAAGACCGAGATCCTGCGCTCGGTGGAACTGGATGGCGCGCAGCGCGAACTGTACGAAACCCTGCGTCTGGCGCAGCACGAGCGTGTACTGGCCGAAGTGAGGAAACGCGGCCTGGCGCAGAGCGGCATCGTCGTGCTCGATGCGCTGCTGAAACTGCGCCAGGCCTGCTGCGATCCGCGCCTGGTCAAGCTCGAGGGCGCGCGCGGCGTCGAGGAATCGGCCAAGCTCGACCTCCTGCTCGGCCTGGTCGACAACCTCGTCTCCGAGGATCGCCGCGTGCTGATCTTCAGCCAGTTCACCGAGATGCTCGGGTTGATCGGCGATGCACTCGATGCGCGCAAACTGCGCTGGCAAAGCCTGACCGGGCAGACGCCGGCGCGCCAGCGCGGCGATCTGGTCAAGCGTTTCCAGGAAGGAAAGCTGCCGCTGTTCCTGATCAGCCTGAAGGCCGGCGGCGTCGGCCTCAACCTGACCGCTGCCGACACCGTGATCCACTACGATCCGTGGTGGAATCCAGCGGTCGAAGCGCAGGCCACCGATCGCGCCCATCGCATCGGCCAGGACAAACCGGTATTCGTCTACAAGCTGATCTGCTCCGGCACCGTCGAGGAAAAGATCCAGGCGCTGCAGCAGCGCAAGGCCGAACTGGCGCGCGCCGTGCTCGAAGGCGACGGCAGCCAGGGCCTGCAGTTCGACGAAACGGATCTGGCCGAACTGTTCGCGCCGATGTGAACCGGTCGCAGCGCCGTTAGGCGCGCGCTGGCGACGCACCTGCGCATCGAATACGTTCGCGAGGGCAACACCGCGCACGCCGATCTGCTGCTGGCCGATCGCATTCCCGCGCGCCTTTGACGCCGACGCTGCGAACTATTCGACGCGGCAGAACGCGGCTTTCAGGTAGCGGCTCTCCGGCACGTGCGCCTGCCAGGGATGATCCGGGCCGGCGCCGCTGACCTTCAGCACCTGCACCGTGCGATTCGCATAGAACGCCGCACGGCGCAGCATGTCGAGAAACTGCTCCTCGCTGACCAGCCCCGTGCAGGAGCAGGTGAGCAGGATGCCGCCCGGCTTCACCGCGCCGAGCGCCAGCTTGTTCATGTCGAGGTATTTCTTCAGCGCCGGGATCACCTGCTCGCGATCGCGCGTCATCTTGGCCGGGTCGAGGATGACGACGTCGAACTGCTTCGCATTGTTGGCCGCCGCGTCGCGCAGCCAATGGAAGATGTCGGCCTGCACGAAGCGCACCTTCACCTTGTTGAGGCGTGCGTTGCGCTCGGCGATCTCCAGGATCTCCTCGTCGAGATCGACGCCGACGACTTCGTCCGCGCCGCCGATCGTCTTGGCGTAGATGCCGAAGCCGCCGGAATTGCAGCACAGGTCGAGTACGCGCTTGCCGGCGCACAATTCCGCCAGCGCCTTGCGGTTGTCGCGCTGGTCGGCGAAGAAGCCGGTCTTGTGCTTGGTGCCCGGCGCTGCATGGAACTGCACGCCGTGCTCGTGGATCACGGTCGGCGGCGGCGGCGGCGGCACCGAGCAGTCGAAGCTTTCCTGCTTCTGCACGTGTTCCTCGGCGAACGCGTACACGTCGGCGTCGGGGAAATGCTCGAGCAGGCAGCGCCGGATCACGTCGCGCTGCTTGAACATGCCGGCCGAGAAATATTCGATGACCAGCGTGTTGGCGAAGCGGTCGACGACCAGGCCGGACAGGCCGTCGCCCTCGGAATGGATCAGCCGGTAGGCATCGGTGACCCCGTCGAGCTGCAGCAGCTGCCGGCGCAGCGCGACCGCGGCTGCAATCTTGCGCGCGAAGAACGCCTCGTCGACGGCTTCGTCCGGATCGGCGGTCAGCACGCGCAGGGCAATGCGCGAATGGCCGTTGTAGAAGCCGCGCCCGGCAAACGTTCCGTCGCGATCGACGATGTCGACGATCGTGCCAGGTTTCGGTTTTTCGGCCGGTTTTTCGACCATTTTCTGGAAGATCCAGGGATGGTTCGAGCGGCGTTCGATCTTCAGCTGGATCAGGGGCGGCGCGGCCGCGGCGGTGCGATTCATGTGCGCATCATAGCGAACCCCGCCGGCAGGGCCGAATGACTGGAGCGATGCCATTTGTGTGGCGCGCTTGGCACACTCGGGTTTTCCCTAATCGCCGCTGCGCGGACGCGCGCGTATAACCAATCAGGCGCTCGGCCATGCGTCACCGTCAGGTCGGGCAGGAGTTCGCCCATGCCATCGCCTATTAATCCCTCCGGGTCGTCATTCCCTTTCCCCAGTCACCATGCCGACAGTCCGGACGGGCCAGGCCCGCACGGCAATTCGTCGGCCGATGGCGGCCATCAACCGAACGACCTGCCCGGCCACGACGGCCGCGGCGGCGGTCGCACCGACAATGACGTCGCCGAGAATCGCGGTCAGCTGGACGGACAAGGCCAGGGCGACGGCGATGGATCGGACGGGTCCGGCCGCGGCACCGTTGGCCGGGGCAATGGCGGAAACGGCGGCAATGGCGGCCCCGAAACCGGCGGCGGCACCGGCGCAACGCCCGGCCAGTCCGGTCCCGGGCTCCCGAATGCCGGCGGCCGCACCGGCGGCGGCGGTCAGAATATCTACGGCAATGGCGGCGGTTCGAACGGCTACGGCAACGGCGGCGCGAACGCAGGCGGCGGGACGTATACCGGCGGCATCCAGACCCCCGGTATCGGCGGCGGCCTTGGCGGCATCGTCGGCCAGGTGTCGCAGGCCGCTTCAACCATTGTCTCGACCGTGTTCGGCTCCATCGCGACCGCCAACAGCAGCAGCTTGCCGCATCTGTTCACCGAGCAGCTGCCGCATTTCGTCGGCGATTCCGCCAGCCGCGCGCAGTCGAACCCCGATCATCAGGCGCCGCCGCAGCCCGGCACTACGCCGACGCAACACGCAGCCAACGACCCGCCTCCCACGGCGCCGCGCAACGCCGATGCGACCGCGCAGGCTGCTCGCGGCACGGCCGCCGACGTGCCTGAAGGCGAGGGCCGGGGGCTCCCGGCCGCGCCGTCCCAGGCAGGCGTCGACGCACGCGGCGCGCAGGTGCTGGCGCAGGGCAGCGCAGCCCTTGCAGCGATGCAGACCGAGCCCGAAGCTCCCGCGCAACTGCCAGGCACGGCGTCGGCCACGCCGATGGAAGCGGACGCGCTCGCCCGTGCGCTGGCGGAAAATCAGAACAACGCGGCGATGCTGCGTGCCGACGGCAAGGATGTGGCGGCGCAGCTGCGGCAGGGCGCCCAGGCGGAGGGCTAGACCGGTTTGACGCAGCAGGCCGCGCTGTCGAAGCAGCCCACCGACGCGGCCGACCGGATGCTGTCGAAGTTGCCGGCGGAGGCGCGTCCCGCGCCGGACGCCCGCGTCGCCGACGGCCGCATGCTGGATCCGCGCGTTGCGGACGGCCGCCTGGTACTGGCCGAAAGCGC
>DASWPR010000014.1:0-5216 GCA_036398455.1 Dokdonella sp. | reverse complement strand
CGAAGATGGGCATCTCGACCATCGCCGGTTATCGCGGCGCGCAGCTGTTCGAGATCGTCGGACTCGAGCGCGAGATCGTCGATCTGTGTTTCACCGGCGCGCCGTCACGCATCGGCGGCACGCGCTTCGTCGACCTGGAAGACGAGCAGCGCGCCTGCGTTGCCGCGGCCTTCGACGACGAGGCGCGCCTGTCGCCGGGCGGACTGCTGAAGTACGTGCACGGCGGCGAGTATCACGCCTACAACCCGGACGTCGTCGGCGCCTTGCAGCGCGCGGTCGAGACCGGCGACGGCGAGGACTACCGCCGCTATGCCGATCTGGTCGACCTGCGCGCGCCGGCCGCGCTGCGCGATCTGGTCGAGCTGCGCGCCGACGCCGCCGCGATCGCGCTCGACGAGGTCGAGCCGGTCGAATCGATCCTGAAGCGTTTCGACTCCGCCGGCATGTCGCTCGGCGCGCTGTCGCCGGAAGCGCACGAAACCCTGGCGCAGGCGATGAATCGCCTCGGCGCGCGTTCCAACTCCGGCGAGGGCGGCGAAGATCCGGCGCGCTACGGCACCGACAAGATGTCGAAGATCAAGCAGGTCGCGTCGGCGCGCTTCGGCGTGACCGCCGAGTACCTGGTCAATGCCGAAGTGCTGCAGATCAAGATCGCGCAGGGCGCCAAGCCCGGCGAAGGCGGCCAGTTGCCCGGGCACAAGGTCAACGAGCTGATCGCGCGCCTGCGCTACGCGCGGCCGGGCATCGGCCTGATTTCGCCGCCGCCGCATCACGACATCTATTCGATCGAAGACCTGGCGCAGCTGATCTTCGATCTGAAGGAGGTCAATCCGGATGCACTGGTCTCGGTCAAGCTGGTCGCGCACGCCGGCGTCGGTACGATCGCGGCCGGGGTGGTCAAGGCATACGCCGACCTGATCACGATCTCCGGCCACGACGGCGGCACCGGCGCCAGCCCGTTGACCTCGATCCGCTATGCCGGCGTGCCGTGGGAACTCGGCCTCGCCGAAGCCCATGAAACGCTGCGCCGCAACGGCTTGCGCGAGCGCGTGCGCCTGCAGACCGACGGCGGCCTGAAAACCGGCCTCGACGTGATCAAGGCGGCCATCCTCGGCGCCGAAAGCTTCGGCTTCGGCACCGCGCCGATGATCGCGATGGGCTGCAAGTACCTGCGCATCTGTCACCTCAACACCTGCGCGACCGGCGTCGCGACCCAGCTCGACGTGCTGCGCAAGAAGCACTTCGTCGGCACCGCCGAGAAAGTCATGCGCTATTTCCATTTCGTCGCCGACGACGTGCGCGCGCACCTCGCGCGGCTCGGCGTGAGGCGGCTGGAAGATCTGGTCGGGCGCGTCGATCTGCTGCAGCGGCGCGCCGATCTCGATGGCAAGCACGACCGCATCGATCTGGCGCCGCTGCTGAATGCGGCCGGCCTGGTCGACGACAGCGCACAGGTCTGTTCGGGCGCGCGCAACGTACCGCGCGATCCCGGCACGCTCGCCGCGAAGATCGGCGAGGACACGCGCTTCGCGGTCGAGCACAAGCGCGGCGGCGACTTCCGCTACGCCGTGCGCAACACCGACCGCTCGCTCGGCGCACGCCTGTCCGGCGAAGTCGCGCGCCATCATGGCGACCACGGCATGGACGACAAGCCGATCACCCTGCGCCTGTCGGGCAGCGCTGGGCAAAGCCTCGGCGCGTGGAACGCCGGCGGCGTGCACATCGTGCTCGAAGGCGAGGCGAACGACGGCGTCGGCAAGGGCATGACCGGCGGGCGCATCGTCGTGCATCCGCCGAAGAACGCCGGCTTCATCGCACGCGAGGCGGTGATCGTCGGCAACACCTGCCTGTACGGCGCGACCGGCGGCGAACTCTATGCGGCCGGCTGTGCCGGCGAACGCTTCGCGGTGCGCAATTCCGGCGCGCTCGCCGTCGTCGAAGGCAGCGGCGATCACACCTGCGAATACATGACCGGCGGGATCGTGGTCGTGCTCGGCCGCACCGGCATCAACTTCGGCGCCGGCATGACCGGCGGCTTCGGCTACGTACTCGACACCGAACGCGACTTCGTCGACCGCTACAACCACGAATTGATCGACATCCAGCGCATCTCGCCGGAAGGCATGGAAAATCACCTGCAGCATCTGGCCGGACTGATCGCGGCGCACGTCGCGGCAACCGGCAGCGTGTGGGGCGCGCAGATCCAGGATCACTTCCGCGATCTGCTCGGCAAGTTCTGGCTGGTCAAGCCGAAGGCGGCCAGCGTCGACTCGCTGATCGACGAACTGAGGCGCGCGGCATGAAAGAAAAAGCACCCTATTTCATCGAAGTGCCGCGCGCGACCCCGCGCGAAGTGCCGGTCGCCGTGCGCGTGCTCGGCTGGGGCGAGATCTATGGCGGCTTCGACGCCGGCCAGGGCGAGGAACAGGCGGCGCGCTGCATCGATTGCGGCAACCCGTACTGCGAGTGGAAGTGCCCGGTGCACAACTACATTCCGAACTGGCTGAAGCTGGCGAAGGAAGGCCGCGTGTTCGAAGCGGCCACGCTGATGCACGAGACCAATCCGCTGCCGGAAATCTGCGGCCGCGTATGTCCGCAGGATCGCCTGTGCGAGGGCGACTGCACGCTCAACGACGGCTTCGGCGCGGTCACGATCGGGGCGATCGAGAAGAACATCGTCGACCTCGCGTTCAAGCAGGGCTGGCGACCGGATCTGTCGAATGTGAAATCGACCGGCCATCGCGTGGCGATCGTCGGTGCAGGCCCGGCCGGGCTCTCCGCTGCCGATCGTCTCGTGCGCGCCGGCGTCGCGGCCACCGTCTTCGATCGCTACGAGGAAATCGGCGGCCTGCTTACCTTCGGCATTCCGCCGTTCAAGCTCGACAAGGACACCGTGCGCATCCGCCGGCGCGTGCTTGAGGACATGGGCGTCGAGTTCCGCCTCGGCGTGGAGGTCGGGCGCGATCTGGATTTCGATTCCCTGCTCGACCACTACGACGCGGTCTTCGTCGGCACCGGCGCGTATCGCGAGGTCGCCGCCGATCTACCCGGCGACCGCCTGCCCGGCGTGATGCCTGCGCTGCCGTTTCTGATCGCCAACGCGCGCCGCCTGCTCAGCGACGGCGCCAGCACCGATCCGCGCCTGGACCTGCGCGGAAAGAAAGTCGTCGTGCTCGGCGGCGGCGATACCGGGATGGATTGCAATCGCACCGCGATCCGCCTCGGCGCGAGCTCGGTCACCTGCGTCTATCGTCGCGACGAGGCGAACATGCCCGGTTCGCGCCGCGAAGTGCAGAACAGCCGCGACGAAGGCGTGCGCTTCCTGTTCAACCGGCAGCCACTGGCCGTCCTCGGCGAGGAGCGCGCGAATGGCCTGCGCGTCGTCGAGACGCGGCTGGTCGCCGACGGCAAGGGGCGCGCGCGTCCGGAGCCAGTGCCGGGCAGCGAGCAGACCTTGCCAGCCGATGTCGTCATCGTCGCGTTCGGCTTTCGGCCGAGCCCGCCGGACTGGTGCGCGAGCGCGGGCATCGAACTGGAAGACAGCGGGCGCTTCAAGGTAGGCGGCGGCGGACGGCTGCCCTTCCAGACCACGAATCCCCGCGTCTTCGCCGGTGGCGACAATGTGCGCGGCGCCGATCTCGTCGTGCGCGCCGTGCACGATGGTCGCGAAGCCGCCGCGGCGATCGTCAAGTCGCTCGCGGCCGTGCCGGCGCGCGAACCGGCCCATGCGCTGGCGGCTGCGGGCTGAGTGCTTTCGCGCGCGGGCGTGTCGCAATGACCGTCAGCGCGCGACTTCCACGCAGAAGTCGATGAATACGCGCACCTTCGCGGGCAGGTGTCGGCGCGACGGATAGAACGCGTACAGCGGGAACGTTTCGCCGGGCCAGTCGGGAAACAGCTCGATCAGCTGTGCCGTTTCGATCAGGTCGTGAATGCGCAGTGCGAGTACCTGGGCGATGCCCGAGCCGGCCAGGCAAGCGGCGATCATCGTGGCGGAATCGTTGAGCAGCAGCGTGCCGCGTGTCTTCACCGGCAGGATTTTCCTTGCGCGGTGGAATTCCCATGGGAACGCCCGCCCGCTCAGCGGATCGCGAAACTGGATGCAGTCATGCTGTTCCAGTTCGGTCGGATGCGCCGGCCGGCCATGGCGTTCCAGATAACCCGGCGCCGCCACGGTGAGCACGCGCGTACTCAACAGCTTGCGCGCCGCCAGCGAGGAATCGGGCGGCTCGCCGAACAGCACCGCCATGTCCATGCCTTCGCCGATCACATCGCCGACGACGTCGCGCGTGATGAGTTCGAGTTCGAGCGCGGGATGGCGCGCGGTGAACTCGTGCAGGCGCGGCGCCAGCAGCATCCGCGCGAACGGCGGATCGATGCTGACGCGCAGCCGGCCCTGCACGCGTTCGGCCGCGTTGCCGGCCAGGGCTGCCGCTTCCTCGATGCCGGACAGCAGCGGGATCACCTGCCCGTAGAAGCGCGCGCCTTCGTCGGTCAGCCTGACCGCGCGCGTCGTGCGGTGGAGCAGGCGGATGCCGATGCGCGCTTCCAGTCGCGCGATGGCACGGCTGACACCCGAGGGCGAAAGCGACAGCGCTTCGCCGGCACGCACGAAGTTGCCGCTCTCGACGACGGCGGCGAGCACGCTGACACCGGAGAGCAGGCGGCCATCGAACGGCATGTGGATCATTCGTGATTATTTGTCATTGATACTATGCACAACTGTCTCTTTTTTCAAAGACGGCGCGGACCTACTCTGATCGGCGGGTCCAGGACGAGGCGGGTGCATCGGCTTCGTCCGGCGGACCCCCTGTCCACCGAGCGGAGAACATCCATGTACGCAATCACCGGCGTGACCGGCAAAGTCGGCGGCGCCGTCGCGAGGGGCCTGCTCGCGGCGGGACTTGAAGTCCGCGCCGTTGTGAGGGACGCCCGCAAGGCCGGGCCGTGGTCGGATGTGGGCGCCGCGATTGCGATCGCGTCCAGCGACGACGCAGCCGCCATGGCAAGGGCCTTCGAAGGCTGCGACGGCGTGTTCCTGATGAATCCGCCGAACTTCGACCCGGCAGCCGATTTTCCGGATACGCGCGCTTCCGCCGCGGCGTTCAGGAGCGCCATCGACCAGGCGCGGCCGCGCAACGTCGTGCTGCTGTCCACCGTCGGCGCACAGGTGCAGGAACTCAACCTGCTGAACAACATGCACATCGTGGAAACGG
>DASWPR010000013.1:0-4126 GCA_036398455.1 Dokdonella sp. | reverse complement strand
CGCATGGAGCCGGGCGAGCTGCTCCGATTCGCTCGCGTCCAGGCGCACCGTCTTGAGGTTGACCAGACCCAGCCACGCCTGTGCAGCAGCGGGTTCGTGCGCGATCGCGCGGCGATACTCGCTTGCCGCCGCGGCCGTTTCGCCCAAGGCGGCCAGCGTGCCCGCCAGCAGGGTGCGCGCCGGCACGTGGCCGGGTTCCAGCTCCACCGCGCGCTGCAGCGCTTCGCGCGCGGCCGCGACTTCTGCCTTCGCACTGAGCAGGCGTCCGCGGTTGAACCAGGCGGCGACGAGCGGCGGCTGCGCCGCGCAGGCGCGGCCGAGCACGTCGAGCGCTTCCTCGATCTCGCCGAGATTGCCGAGCAGGCCGCCGAGCGTGCTGAGCAGCACGGCATCGTCGGGCCAGCCCTGCAGCGCGCGCCGCAGCAGCGGCACGGCTTCGCGCGGCTGCCCGGTTTGATAGCGCGCCAGTGCCAGCAGGCGCAGTGCCTCGGGGTGTTCCGGGGCGAATGCGAGAACGGATGCGAGCGTGGCCGCCGCGCGCTGCGGCGCCCCTTGATTGAGCTGCGCGAGTGCCTGCTGCATCGATTGGCGCGCAGGTGCCGGCAGGCCGGCGAGACGGTCGCGCAGCAGCGGCGAACGCGCCGGCGGTTTCATCGCGGCAGCGCCTCAGCGTGCAAACGGATCGAGCAGGCGGCGCAGCGGATCGAGATGCCTGCCGTAGACCTTCGCCGACACCACGGCAGGCACCGCAGCGGCTTTCTTCGCGCACTCCGCTTCGAACGGCAGCGCGCAGAATTCGAGCAGCCCGCGGATCGCCGCGGTGGGCTCGGCGGCGAGACGCGCGCCATCCTGCTGATAGATGCGTCGCGCGTGGCGCGCATGCCAGTACAGCATCAGGCGTTCATGATCGTGCCAATGCGCGGCGAGATCGGCGAAATCGTAGGCGTAGGCTTCGCGGCTGCGCGGGAACGAGCGCCGATAGCAGGCCCAGCACGTTTCCACGGCGTCGCCGCGCATGTCGATGACGCGTGCGCCGGGCAGCATCGAGAAGAATGCGCCGAGAAACGGCCAGTTCGGCAGCGCAGGGTCCACGTGCAGCGCGTGCGGGCGCCGCCAGCGTGCGCTGCGCTGCAGATAGCGCTGGCCGAGCCGCTGCCAGTCGCCGGCGGTCGCGCTGGCGACCCAGACGGGAAAGGCCTCGCCGCGGCGCGTCGATTCTTCCTGGATGACATTCGCCAGTTCGGGCGCACCGTTGCCGACGCTGACATCCGGATGCGCGGCGAGCGCGGCGGACAGGCGATCGGCACCGTCGCCGGGCCAGCCGACCAGCAGCACGATATCGTTGCCGCTGTTCGCATCGGGATTGGTCGCCGCCGGCTGCGCGAACGCATCGGCGACCTGGTCGACGAGCTGCGAAAACTGCGCGCCATTCCAGTTCAGCTGCCGGTGCCGCACTGCGTTGGCGGAAGCGAATGCGGCAAACGCGGCATCGACATCGCCGCGCGCTTCGAGTGCGTGCGCGAACGCGAATTGCGCGGCGACGCGCTCGCCCTCGGCGAGCGCGGATTCGCAGCTCAGTGCCTGCAGCGCCGCGAATTCGCCGGCGGACAGCGATGCCGCATCGACGTCGGCGAGGCCGATCTGCGCACGTGCATTGCCCGGGTGGCTCTGCAGCGTCGCGCGATAGTGCGCAGCGGCCTGTGCGGGCTGCTGCAGACGCGCCAGCGTATCGGCATGGGCGAGCTGCGCCGCCAGGTGCGCCGGGTCGATGTCGAGCGCGCGCGCGAACACCGCGGCGGCTTCCTCGTTGCGGCCGTGCGAGACGAGTGCGACGCCGAGGTTGTACCAGCTCGCCGCGGCATCCGGATCGAGTTCACAGGATTTGCGCAGCGCCGCGATTGCGCCTTCGCCGTCGCCCGCATCGCGCAGCGCGCCGCCGAGCGTGTTGAGAATGCCGGCGTGCGCCGGCCAGCGTGAATGCGCGGCGCGCAGCAGGATCAGCGCGTCGCCGAGGCGGCCGCGCAGATGATGCACGAGCCCCTGCAGCCGCAAGGTCTCGGCATCGTCAGGCAGCACGCGCGCCGCGTCGGCGAGGAGGGCTTCGGCGTGATCGAACTCGCCGCGCCTGAGCGATGCGTTGACCTGGCTCAGCTCGTTGCGTGCCGCAGAGACGGCGACTTCGTCCGGATTCCTCACGCCGGACGATCCCGCGGGCCGGCGGACAACCCCTGGCCCAGCGCGAGCCGCAACGGCGACAGCAGGTCGCCGAAACGCGCCGCGCGGGCGGTGTCGCCGCGCAGCGGTTCGCGCACCTGCGATGCGCTGACGGTGCGCACATTGCGCTCGGTGCGGTGGAACTGGAGACAGGCGGCATCGAACGGCAGATCGCAGAACTGCAGCAGGCGGCGCACCTGCGTGTCCGCGTCGCCGAGCAGCGCTTCGTAGCTGAAGTCGTGCACGCGATGCGGATAGCGCGCGTTCCAGAAGCGCATCAGCCGATCGTAGTCGCGCCAGAACGCGGCCATGTCCTGCAGGTCGTAGCTGTAGCCATGGCCGTTGCCGAAGAGCTGGCGGAAACAGGACAGGCAGGTTTCCACCGGATCGCGGCGGACATTGACGAAGTGCGCGCCCGGCAGCATCGCCGCGGCGGCGCCGAGGTAGCGCCAGGTGCCGAGCGACTTGTCGGTGAAGCGATCGCGCGACTGCCGCCAGCGCTCGGTGCGTTCGAGGTAGCGCTTGCCCAGCCGCTGCCAGTCCGCCGGTTTCGCGTGCGGCGCCCAGGCGTGCAGCTCGCCGCCGCGGCGCTGCGATTCTTCCTCGATCACGATCTGCATGTCGGGCAGCTCGTTGGCGCCTTCGACCTCCGGATGCGAGGCGAGAATCTGCTCGGTCAGCGTCGAGCCCGAGCGCGGCAGGCTGACGATGAAGATCACTTCGCGGCCGAGCGCAGCCGGTGACGACGACTTCGGCGGCGTCTGGAAGGCCGCCATGGTGGCGTCGACGCGACGGCTGAAATCGGCCGCATCCCATTCGACCGCGCGCCGCTTGATCGCATTGGCCGCGCTGTAGGTCGCGAACGCTTCTTCGTCGCGCTGCTGGTCTTCGAGCGCCTTCGCCAGCGCGAAACCGAGACTGACGCGGTCCTCGTCCTTGATATCAGGGGTTGCGAAGAGACGTTCGAGCCACGCGGTCTCCTCGATCGTCAGGTCGACCGTCTTCAGATTGGCCAGCGCGATCCACGCGCGCACGGCGGTGGGCTGGCGGCGCAATGCGCGACGGAATTCGGTCGCCGCGTCGACCGTGCGGCCGAGGTTGGCGAGCGTCTGCGCGTAGCCGATGCGCGCGCGCACGTGGCCGGGATCGATGGCGAGCGCGCGCCCATACGCTTCCATCGCGTCTTCGGCGTAGGCTTCGCTGCCGAATGTGCGGGCCAGGTTGTGCCAGGCCGGTGCGAAATCGGGGGCCAGGTCGCAGGCGCGCCGCAGCGCCACCAGCGCAGGCTCGATGTGGCCGGCTTCGCGCAGCGACGTGCCCAGATTGGTCAGGATGACCGGATCGGCCGGGCGCAAGTCCAGCGCCTGCCGGAACGCAGCCACGGCCTCGTCGTAGCGCTTCTGCAGATGACGCGTGATGCCGAGCAGGCGCAGGTATTCCGGATGGTTCGGCGCGAGCGGCCGCGCACGTTCGATCAGGGCGGCGGCGGTTTCGCTGCTGCGCTGCTCGATCGCCTTGCGCACGTCGCGCAGCAGGCGTCGTGCGCGCAGCGGCACGCCGTCCAGGCGCGCTTCGAGCGCGCGCTCGTCGGTACGCGAGACAGCGGCGGCAGGAAGCGGCGGCGCAAGGTCGCTGTCGATGCGCGAAGGAGTTTCGGAATCAGTCATGAAAGGGGCGTGCCCAGAACAGCGGAGGGTTAGCTTAGCAAAGGCTCGCGCGCCCGGCGGAGCAGCGCCGCAGCGAAGGAGCCATTGCGATGGCGATCCGCGCTTTCATCCGGAGCGGCCCGACCCCGGGCTTGCGCAGGGCATTCGCGCACTTGCCACCTCTTTACTTGTGAACATTTCTAAACGGCGCGCGCTGTGGCGGGCGCCGCCCCGGTCAAGCCGCTTGCGAGGCGCGAGCGCGGCAG
>DASWPR010000012.1:0-3064 GCA_036398455.1 Dokdonella sp. | reverse complement strand
ACGCTAACGCATCCATGTAAACGTTTACACCAGGGAAAACCCGAGCTAGGGTCGAGGAGGCACCGTGGCCGAGCGCCGCGCTGCGGGTGCGCTGCGGTGCGGTGCAATGTGGAAACTATCGCAGCGCGTTGGTGCAGCGATGGCTGCGCGCTGCTCGCACCGAACAATCGGCTGGCGACGTCGTCCGCGTCTGTGGCGGCCTCTCGGCCGACCCGCTACAGCGATTCAACGCGCGCGCTGAGCACCGGCGGACGCAACTGCGCCAGCCAGTCGTTCGCGTTGGCGACCTGCGCTTCGCGCTTGAATGCATCCAGTGCGGCGAGGTCCAGCTCGGCGATCGCCCAGTCCGATGTGCCCTGCGCCTGCACCTGCACGCCGTCGGATGGAAAGCCGCGATCGATCGGCGTGTAGATCGCCGCGCGGCCGGTGTTGACGTCGAGCGCCGGACTCCATGCCGCCTCGCCCGCCGTCACCGCGCAGGCGACGAAGACCTGGTTCTCCAGTGCCCGTGCCTGACAGCCGACGCGGACGCGGTTCGCGCCGGCATCGGTATCGGTGCAGCTCGGCACCAGGATCACACGCGCGCCGGCTTCGACCTGCGCTCTCGCGTAGAGCGGAAACTCGACGTCGTAGCAGATGTCGATGCCGACCCGGCCGAACGCCGTGTCGAACACCTTCAGTTCGTCGCCCGGCACGATCACGCCGGACTGGCGTTCGAAACCGGTCAAGGTGAGCTTGTCCTGGAACGCGACCTCGCCGTGCGGCGACACGAAGTACGCGCGGTTGCGGTAGCGGCCCGCGCCGATGTCGAGCAGGAAGCTGCCGGCGACCAGGTAGACCGCGTGCGTGCGTGCAAGCTCGCGTGCGAGTGCGACGTAGGCGTCGTGATGAACCTGCAGGCCGGCGAGCGAGCGGGCGAAATCGCTGCGCTCGCTTTCGCCGAGAGCGGCGGCCGCTTCCAGCGCCAGATATTCCGGCAGCACGATCATCTGCGCGCCCGCGCGTGCCGCCGCGGCGACACGCGCGGCTACGCGCTCGGCGAACGCCGCGAAATCGCGCGGCTCGCCGATGCCATATTGAGCGGTGGCAATCGTCAGTTTCACTTCGAATCCAGGGGGCGCAGCCAGAAGCGCAGGCGATGGCAGCTCCCGATATCGTGGCCGATCTCCTGCCATTCAAGCTGGCAGAACATGTCCTCCTGCCGCGCGTAGCCGCGCTTGCCCCAGAACACATCGTTCGGCCGGAACGTCTCCGGCTTGCGCGGATCGTCCGCCCCGCGTTCGACCGCGCAGAACGCGGTGAGGCGGAAACGGCCGAGCCTGCGTGCGTAGCCTTCGCGTTCGTCGAAGAAGCGATGGCCGAGGCCGTGCCCGCGGTATTCCGCGAGCAGCACCGACTCGCCGAAATAGAACACGTCGCCAAGCTCGATGCCGCGATCGAGAAACGGCTGCTGGAACGCCGCCGTCTCGTCGGTAAGCGGAATGCCGGTCGAGGCGCCGATCACGCGATCACCGTCGAAGGCGAGCACGAACAGGCTCTCCGGCGACTTGGCGTAGGTCGCCAGATAGTTCTTCTCATACTCGCGGTCGCCGGCATACAGATACGGCCAGTCGCGGAACACGGCGATGCGCAGCTCCGCCACGGCGTCGAGATGCGGCGCGACGTCGGCGCCGGTGAAGGTCTGCACATGGATCATGGGGTAACGGTATCTCGCGGCTCGGGGTGGGTAAAGATTCAAGGATAGGGTGTCGCGGCTCGCGCCTACGTCTGCGCAGCTTTCAACCAGCGTGCGGCGCCCTCGCCCGCCCTGCGTCCGCTGGCGAAGCACGCGGTCAGCAGGTAGCCGCCGGTCGGCGCTTCCCAGTCGATCATTTCGCCGGCGACGAAGCAGCCTGGCAGGGCTTTCAGCATCAGGTGCTCATCGAGCGCTTCGAATCGCACGCCGCCGGCGCTGCTGATCGCCTCGTCGAGCGGACGTGCGCGCAGCAGGCGCAGCGGCAGCGATTTGAGCGTCGCCGCCACGCGCGCGGCGTCCTCCCTGTCCTGCTTCGGCAGCACCTCGTACAGCAGCGCTGCCTTGACGCCGTCGACCGCGGCGCGGCGGCGCAGATGCTCGCTGAAGGAGCGCCCGTTGCGCGGTTGCGCCAGATCGCGCGCCAACCGCGCGGCATCGCGGCCGGGCACGAGATCCAGTCGAATGTCGACCGCACCCTGCGCCGCGATCGCATCGCGCAGCGTCGCGCTCAGCGCGTAGATCAGGCTTCCTTCGATGCCGTTCGCGGTGACCACGAACTCGCCTTGCCGATGCTCCAGCTCGCCGCGGTCGTTGCGCCATTCGATGACGACCGGCTTCAGCGGCTGACCGGCGAATCGCGTTGCGAAGTGCGGCGTCCATGCGACCTCGAAGCCGCAGTTCGACGGCGCCAGCGGCGCGAGATCGACGCCGCGCTGCGCGAACGCCGGCACCCATGCGCCGTCGGAGCCGAGCACGGGCCAGCTGCCGCCGCCGAGCGAGAACACGGCCGCCTGCGTACGCACGCAACGTTCGCCGTCGGCACTGGCGAAGCGCAAGGCGCCCTCGGCATCCCAGCCGAGCCACTGATGATTGCGGTGAAACCGCACGCCGCTCGCACGCAACCGGCGCAGCCAGCCGCGCAGCAGCGGCGCCGCCTTGAGATCGTGCGGGAATACGCGCCCGGAACTGCCGACGAAGGTCTCGATGCCGAGTCCGGCCGCCCAGTCGCGCAGGGCTTGTGCGTCGAAGGTTTCCAGCCAGCGCGCGACCTCGGCGCGGCGCGCGCCGTAGCGCGTCACGAACGTCTCGAACGGATCGGAATGCGTGAGGTTCAGCCCGCCTTTGCCGGCGATGAGGAACTTGCGCCCGACCGAACCCATGCGGTCGTAGACATCGACCTCCACGCCGGCCGCGCGCGCAGCCTCGGCCGCCATCAGGCCGGCGGGGCCGCCGCCGATGACGGCCAGGGTCGGTGCGGAAGGACGCTCAGCCGCCAACCTGGGCGATCCAGTCCTGCAGGTTGTAGTAGTTCGTCACGCGCGCGATGCG
>DASWPR010000011.1:0-4637 GCA_036398455.1 Dokdonella sp. | reverse complement strand
CCTGACCAAGGGTCGCATCACCTACCGCATGAAGTAACGCCAGAACGGCGTCATCCCGTGCCGTAGGAAGAAAGCACGGCGACGAAGTGCCCCGGCGTTCCCTGCACGCCGCACCAGCCGAAGCCATTCGCGCTTGCCGCGAACGCGGGAATCCACCTGCTGCGTCGATTCAATGGATGCCCGCTTTCGCGGGCATGACGGCGCTGGCTGGCCCAAGGCGTCGCGGGTCTGCTGTTTCGAGTCGATGGATGCGCGCTTTCGCGAGCATGACGGCGCTGGCTGGTCCGAGCAGTCGTGGGTCTGCTGTTTCGATTCGATGGATGCGCGCTTTCGCGAGCATGACGGCAGCGGCTGGTCCGAGACGTCGTCGGTTTGCCGCACGGCTCCGGCCGTGCCCACGCGACCAACACCTCTTCGTCCGTCATTCCCACGAACGCCCAGGGCCGTCATTCCCGCGAACGCGGGAATCCATGGGCTTCCCTCAGTCGAAACGGCGCCCGCGTTCGCCCGCATCCGTTGCAGACCCGAGGCCGGGGATTGCGAACGAGTGCCCTGTCGCGACACAACCCGCGTCGGCGGCTGTGCCCGTACCTGGAACCTGTTCGGCCGCGCCCTTCAAGTCGCAAAGGCGCTCAACGAAAAAGCCGAGACGGTAGAACCGCCTCGGCTTCGTTCATTCACCGATCGTATTGCCGGATCGGCTGGTGCAGGATTACTCCACCACGGCGGGCAGCTTCTCCGCCGCCTCGCAATCGACCGCGAGCTTGCCGTCCTTCAGCGACAGCAGCACCTTGCCGCCCTCGGAGAGCTTGCCGAACAGCAGCTCGTCGGCGAGCAGACGCTTGACGTTCTCCTGGATCACGCGCGCCATCGGGCGTGCGCCCATCTGCGGGTCGAAGCCGTGCTCGGCCAGCCAGCGCCGCGCCTCCGCATCGATGGTCAGCGAGACATGCTTCTCCTGCAGCTGCATCTCCAGCTCGATCAGGAATTTGTCGACCACGCGCAGGATGTGCTCGAAGTCGAGCGCATTGAACTGCACGATCGCATCCAGGCGATTGCGGAACTCCGGCGAGAAGCTGCGCTTGAGCACTTCCATCGCGTCCGTCGTGTGGTTCTGTTCGACGAACCCGATCGTGCGGCGCGAAGCCGCCTGCGCACCGATGTTCGTCGTCATCACCACGATCACGTTCTTGAAGTTCGCCTCGCGCCCGTTGGTGTCGGTCAGCGCGCCGCGGTCCATGATCTGCAGCAGCACGTTGTAGACGTCCGGATGCGCCTTCTCTATCTCGTCGAGCAGCAGCACGCTGTGCGGATGCTTGACGATCTGCTCGGTCAGCAGGCCGCCCTGGTCGAAACCGACATAGCCCGGGGGCGCACCGATCAGGCGCGACACCGAGTGCGCTTCCATGTACTCGGACATGTCGAAGCGCACGAGCTCGATGCCGAGCTGCATTGCGAGCTGGCGCGTGACCTCGGTCTTGCCGACGCCGGTCGGACCGGTGAGCAGGAAGTTGCCGATCGGCTTGTTCGGATTGCCGAGGCCGGAACGCGCCATCTTGATCGCGCTGGTCAGCGAATCGATCGCGGCATCCTGGCCGAACACGACCATCTTGAGGTTGCGGTCGAGGTTGCGCAGCACATCGCGATCCGATGCCGACACCTGCTTGGTCGGAATGCGTGCCATGCGCGCGACGATGAACTCGATGTCGGGCACGTCGACGCGTCCACTGCGATCCTTCTCCGGCAGCAGATGCTGGCGTGCGCCGGCTTCGTCGATGACGTCGATCGCCTTGTCCGGCAGCAGCCGGTCGGCGATGTGCTTGACCGAAAGATCGACCGCGGCCTGCAAGGCCTCGTTGCTGTACTCGACCTTGTGATGCTCCTCGAAGCGCGTCTTCAGGCCCTTCAGGATCTCCACGCTGTCGGCGATCGAAGGCTCGACGACGTCGATCTTCTGGAAGCGCCGCGCCAGCGCGCGGTCCTTCTCGAACACGCCGCGGAACTCCTGGAACGTGGTCGAACCGATGCAGCGCAGCTCGCCGCTGGCGAGCACCGGCTTGATCAGGTTGGACGCATCCATGGTGCCGCCGGACGCGGAGCCCGCGCCGATGATGGTGTGGATCTCGTCGATGAACAGGATCGCACCCGGCTCTTTCTTGAGCTGGGAGATGACCCCCTTCAGGCGCTTCTCGAAATCGCCGCGATACTTGGTGCCGGCGACCAGCGCGCCGAGGTCGAGCGACCAGATGGTCGCGTCTTTCAGCACGTCCGGCACGTCGCCTTCGACGATGCGCTTGGCCAGACCTTCGGCCAGCGCCGTCTTGCCCACGCCGGCTTCGCCGACATACAGCGGATTGTTCTTGCGCCGGCGGCACAGCACCTGGATCGTGCGCTCGACTTCCTCGTGGCGCCCGATCAGCGGGTCAATCTTGCCCTGGCGTGCGAGCTCGTTGAGGTTGTTGGCGAACTCGGCGAGCGGATTGCCGCGCGCCTCCTCGCCGCCCTCGGCCTCGCGCCCCGGCTCGCCGCTGGCCGGCTGAGCGCCGCCCGATTCGTGGCCGATCTTGGCGATGCCATGCGAGATGTAGTTGACGACGTCGAGTCGCGAGACGTCCTGCTGGCCGAGGAAATAGACCGCGTGGGAGTCTTTCTCGCCGAAGATTGCTACCAGCACGTTGGCGCCGGTGACTTCCTTACGTCCGGACGACTGCACGTGGTAGACCGCGCGCTGCAGCACGCGCTGGAAGCCCAGCGTGGGTTGCGTGTCGCGCTCGTCGTTGGGCGGCAGCACCGGCACGGTTTCGGTGATGATCGAACGCAGGTCGCGCCCGAGCTTGGCCGTATCCGCGCTGCAGGCACGCAGCACCGCGGTAGCGGACGTATTGTCGAGCAGCGCAAGCAGCAGATGCTCAACCGTCATGAACTCATGACGTTGCTCACGCGCTTCCTTGTAGCACTGGCCGATGGTGACTTCGAGATCCTTACTGAACATGCCGGAATGTCTCCGAAATTCGCTGAAAGCTATATGTGGATCGACGAATCGTTTTCCAGTGAGCTTGCAAGGTTCACGCCTTCTCCATCGTACATAGCAGAGGATGCTGGTGCGTGCGCGCGAATTCGTTGACCTGGGTCACCTTGGTCTCCGCCACTTCGCGGGTAAAGACGCCGCAGACGCCCTTGCCGCGCGTATGGACATGCAGCATCACCTGCGTCGCGCGCTCGCGATCGAGGTTGAAAAACGTCTCCAGCACCACGACGACGAAGTCCATCGGCGTGAAATCGTCATTCAGCAGGATCACCTGGTACAGCGGCGGACGCACCACTTCGGGGCGCGCCTCCTCGACGGCCAGGCCTGGCAGATGTTCGGTATGTTGATCGGGTCGTTGCGCCATTAGCGGTGGAATCTGGACGGCCAAGTTGAGTATACCCCTGAGTTGCGTGAAGCCGGGCCACAAAATGATGTCGAAAACCCGCGCCGCAAGGCCCTGCCTGGCGCCTGTTAAACTGAGCCGCTGATGAGCCAGATTCCCTTGCAGAATTCCGAATTGGACGATGACGCCGGCATCTGGCGTCCACATGTGACAGTGGCGACCGTGGTGCCGCGCGATGGGCGCTTCCTGCTGGTCGAGGAAGAGGTGCGCGGGCGCATCGTGCTGAACCAGCCGGCCGGGCACCTGGACCCGGACGAAACCCTGCACGCCGCGGCAATCCGCGAAACACTGGAAGAGACCGGCTGGGAGGTCGAGCTGACCTGCCTGCTCGGCGTGCAGCAGTGGAGTTCGCCGTCCGGACGCCAGTTCGTGCGCTTCACCTTCGCCGCCGAGGCGATCCACCACGACGTCGCGCGTCCGCTCGACCACGGCATCCTGCGCGCGCTGTGGATGACGCGCGAGGAGATTGCCCTGGCGACGCCGCGCCTGCGCAGCCCGATGGTGCTCGCCGGCGTCGACGACTGGCTCGGCGGGCGCCGCCTGCCGCTGGACGCGATAAGTTACCTGAGCGAACGTGACAGCGCCTGAAATCATCGTCGGCATGTCCGGCGGCGTCGATTCTTCGGTCGCGGCGTTGCTGCTGCAGCGTTCGGGCGAGGCGATCGCCGGCCTGTTCATGCAGAACTGGGAGGAAGACGAGCGCAAGGGGCCGTGCCGCGCCGATCAGGACCGCAAGGATGCCGTGGCGGTGTGCGCCAAGCTTGGCATCACGCTCTACGCGCGCAATTTCGCCAACGAGTATTGGGACCAGGTGTTCGAACATTTCCTCGGCGAATACCGCCGCGGACGCACGCCGAACCCGGACGTGCTGTGCAACCGCGAGATCAAGTTCAAGACCTTCCTCGACCACGCGCACGAACTCGGCGCCGCGCAGATCGCCACCGGCCACTACGCGCGCATCGATCGCGCCGACGGCCTCTGGCGCCTGCGGCGCGCGCGCGACCCCGGCAAGGACCAGACCTATTTCCTGCACGCGCTCGGCCAGAATGCACTCGCGGCGACGCGTTTCCCGCTCGGCGAACTGCACAAGGCCGAGGTGCGCGCGCTGGCGCGCGAGGCCGGCTTCGCCACGCACGACAAGAAGGATTCGACCGGCATCTGCTTCATCGGCGAGCGCGATTTCCGCGCGTTCCTGTCCGAGTACAT
>DASWPR010000010.1:0-2416 GCA_036398455.1 Dokdonella sp. | reverse complement strand
CACACCGTCATTCCCGCGCAAGCGGGAATCCATCTTGATCTTGCCTCGGCAACGCAAGCGGTCGCAGCGCCGCCAGGCAAACATCACCCGTCACCACACATCCATGCACCAGCACCAACGCCGTCATTCCCGCGCAGATGGGAATCCATCGTGATCTTGCCTCGGCAATGCAAGCGTTCACAGCGCCGCCAGTCAAGCCTCGCGCTCCGCCATTGAATCCGGTTACGCTGCCCGACCTATGCCGACATCCAGACATGCAGGCCGCATCGAGCGGGGTGGCGCGGTGGTGCGCTTCCTGGTCGTGCTGATCGTCGTCGCGCTCGCCGGCCTCGCGGTCGCACTGTGGCGCGACTATCGCCGCTTCTCGGAAACGCCACTGCCGGGCGCACATGCCGACGCGACGATCGACATCGCGCGCGGCGCGCGCTACCGCGACATCGTGCGCCAGCTGCGGCGCGAACGCGTCAGCCGCGCAGCGCCCGTGTACTGGCGCATGCTCGGCCGCGAACTCGGCGTTGCCGGCCGCCTGCACGCGGGCGAGTACGCGCTGCCGCCCGGTATCACGCCGCGCGAGCTGCTGCGCAAAATGGCGGCGGGCGAGGTCGTGCAGCACCGCTTCACCATCGTCGACGGATGGACCTTCCGCCAGCTGCGCCTCGCGCTGGCCGCCGACGGCGGACTCGCACAGACCCTGCCGGGCGCAGCCGACGAGGACATCGCCCGGCGCGTCGGCATCGCGGACGGACGGCCGGAAGGCTGGTTCCTGCCGGAGACGTACGCCTGGGTCAAGGGCGAATCGGATTTCGACGTGCTCAATCGCGCACACGCGGCCATGCAGAAGGCGCTGGACAAATCCTGGGCCGCGCGCGCGGCCGAGGTGAAGCTGGCGAACCCGTACCAGGCCCTGATCCTCGCCTCGATCGTCGAAAAGGAAACCGCGCAGGCGAACGAGCGGCCGCTGATCGCCGGGGTGTTCCTGCGCCGGCTCAAAACAGGCATGCGCCTGCAGACCGATCCGACCGTGATCTACGGACTCGGCGAAAGCTACGACGGCAACATCCATCGGCGCGATCTGGATACCGACACGCCGTACAACACCTACACGCGCGACGGCCTGCCGCCGACGCCGATAGCGCTGCCGGGCACGCCCGCGCTGGAGGCGGCCCTGCATCCGGCCCCGGGCGATGCGCTGTACTTCGTCGCGCGCGGCGACGGCAGCCACGAGTTCACGCCGACACTGGAAGCGCACAATCGCGCTGTACAGAAATACCAATTGCATCGGAATCCATGACTGCACCATTGCACATCGGAAAACTCGTCACGCTGGAGGGCGGCGAGGGCGCCGGCAAGAGCACGGTGCTCGAAGCCGTGCGCGCCCGCCTGGCCGGCCACGGCATCGATGTCGTGGTCACGCGCGAACCCGGCGGCACGCCGTTCGGCGAAGCCGTGCGCTCGCTCGTGCTCGACCCGGCGCGCGCCGGGCTGTGCGCCGAGAGCGAACTGCTGCTGATGTTCGCGGCGCGCGCGCAACTCGTGCGCGAAGTGATCAAACCGGCGCTCGGCGCCGGGCGCTGGGTGCTGTCGGACCGCTTCACCGATGCGAGCTTCGCCTACCAGGGCGGCGGCCGCGGCCAGCCGCAGGCGCGCATCGCCGACCTCGAAGCCTGGGCGGCGCTGCTCAAGCCGGATCTGACCCTGCTGCTCGACCTGCCGGTCGCCGAAGGCCTGGCCCGCGCCGGCGCGCGCGGCGAAGCGGACCGCATCGAGCGCGAGGCGGCGGATTTCTTCGAGCGCGTGCGCATCGCCTATCGCGCGCGCGCGGCGGCCGAACCCGCGCGCTTCCGCGTCATCGACGCCAGCCGGCCGCTCGATGCCGTGCGCGAGGCGGCTTGCGCGGCGATCGATGCATTCGTCGAATCTGCCGGAGTGCACGCATGACGCTGCAGCCCTGGCTCGCGCCGGCCTGGCAGCGCCTCGCGGCGGCACTCGACGGGCAGCGCCTGCACCATGGCCTGCTCGTGGCAGCGCCGGCGGGCTACGGCAAGCGCGCGCTGGTCGACGCCTTCGCCAGGGCGGCCCTGTGCACGCAGCGCGGCGGCGACGGCTACGCCTGCGGCGCGTGCCGCAGCTGCCAGCTGGTTGCCGCCGGCTCGCATCCGGATCTGGCGCGCGTCAGCTTCGAACTGCGCGACGACGGCAAGCCGCGCAGCGAGATCACGGTCGACCAGATTCGCGCGCTGTCGCAGCGACTGGCGCTGTCGAGCCAGTTCGGCGGTCTGCAGATCGCCCTGATCGACCCGGCCGACCGCCTGAATGCGAACGGCGCGAATGCCTTGCTGAAGACGCTGGAAGAACCGGCCACCGCAACCATCATCGTGCTGGTCGCGGACGATCCGGCGCGCCTGCCGGCGACGAT
>DASWPR010000009.1:0-7584 GCA_036398455.1 Dokdonella sp. | reverse complement strand
GGTACTTGAAGCTGATCGTGGCGTTGTAGTCGCGCTCGCCGGCGACCGGGTCGAGGTCGAGCTTCTGCGCCGCCCTGAGGACTTTCTCCGGCGGATTGGTCTGGCCGCTCCAGTCGTATGGCGCGTCGCCGCGCTGGTCCTCCGGCGTATCCGGGTTGTATAGCGGCAGCAGCCATGCCTGCACCGCCGCCGCGGCTTCCTTTTCGCCGATCGCCTGCGACAGCTGGAAGTTCAGCACCTGCTCCGGTTCGAAATGCGTGTTGTCGACGAGCACCGCATCCATGCCGTTGACGTCGAGGCTGTACAGACCGGGGACCGCGACCAGCGTATCGCTGGCATCGGCGAACGCCGTGCCGCCAGCCGCCGCACGCACGCCGCGTTCGATACGCAGGTCGATCGAACCGGCGTCCTTGGCCAGGGTCAGCGGCTCGGAATGGACAAATGCGCTGAGCTTCTTGCGGTCGTAGCTCACCACGAACTTGCGCGGCTGCGGTTTCGGTTGCGCCGCCAGCGTCAGCGACAGGCGTTTCTCGAACTCGGCGCTGTCGACCGGATGGCTGAACTTGAGCGTGAAGATCGCCTTCTTCAGGCCGGCGTCTTCCGGATCCTGATAGAACTCGCTGTTCGCGACGGAGAGTTTGAATGGTGCGCTGTCGAAACCCAGCTTCGTCTCCGGCACCCACGCCTGTGCCGCGAACGCCTTCGCGCGATCGAACACCACCTCGTAGTGCTGCCCGACCGGCCAGTCGACGGCCGGCGTGAACGTCAGCGTGCGGTCGTTGCTCCAGCTCCACGCGCCGTCCAGCGCCGGCTGCATGGCGACGCCTTCTCCCGGCGCCTTGCCGACCTTGTCGAGCGGCGCGACCGAACCGGAAAAGGTGATCGTGAGCGGATTGACGGTGACCGGGTCGGCGTCGTACCGGGTCGATTCGGGGGCGCCGACATGCGCGCTGATCGCGACCGGCTTGGGCGGCTGTGGCCGGCTTTTCCACCAGCGTTCCGCCTGCCAGCCGGCCAGAGCGAGCACGAGGACCGTCGCGACGACGCCCGCGCTCAATCCCGGCCGCCGCCGGACTCCGCCCCAGGACGCCGCCGATGCCGAGCCGAGCGTGCCCGCCCAGCGCGGTGCGCGCCAGGTCACCTCGCCGAACACCGCACCGAACACCGTGCCGAGCAGGCGCAGTACGCCGCGCAGCACAAACCAGATGCCCTGCGCCGCCCGCACGGGCAGGCGCAACAGCCACCGAATCAAATCCATGCGATGTTCCCCAGAAAACACGCCGGATCCGCCGGCGCGCAGCCCTCAATGATCCCGCATTCGGCCGTGCCTGCGATATGCCTGCGTGCGGTCTTTCGGGTTCGTACGCAATTTCGTGGAAAAAGGTGACGGAACGCGGGCACGCGCGGCCACCGCTCTGACGGAATTCTGCGCGGCTGCGGCCGGGTCGATCCCTGCTTTGCAGCCGCGCGACCTTGCCGGATGGCGCGGTTTCGCGACAGCGCCTTCAGCGGCGCCGGCCCCGTACGGGCCGATCCTGCGGCTGAAGCCGCTGCCATGGCCCGTCCGAGCGGGGTTGGCTCCGTCGCCGAGGCCACGTGGACATGCAGTGGCCGCCGGTGCCTCGCTACTCCATTCGGCACCGCACGTTCTGGCCTGCGCTCGGCACCGTCTGACCGACCGTCCGCCAGGAACGGCGGCCGGCCGCCTCACGCCTGAAAGCGTCCGCGCTTGACGCGGGCAGCCCGCCCATGTAGCGTGATCATCTACTAACGCATTAGTACATTGACCATGAAGCGACGTCACCTGGAACCCGAACTCGACTCCAAGCGGGCCGAGCGTTCGCTCTGCGAAGCCCTGCTCGCGCTGCGCAGCGTCGAGGAAGCGCAGGCCTTCCTCGACGACCTGTGCACCCCGGCCGAACGCGAGGCGATGCGTGATCGCTGGAGCGTGGTGCCGCACCTGATCGCCGGCGAACCGTACTGGCAGATCCACGACGCCACCGCGGTCAGCATCACCACGATCGGCCGCGTCGCGCGCTGTCTCGAACAAGGCGCCGGCGGCTATGCGCTGATCGCGCAGCGCGTGCAGGCGAAATCGCGTCCGGCCCGGAGCAGCGGCGGCGCACGCAAGGCGTCCGCGCCCAGCCGCCGCGCCGGCGCGGGCGCAACGCGGAGAGCAGGCTCGTGAGCTCCACCTCCGATCGCCTGCGCATCGCGGTGCAGAAATCCGGCCGCCTCGCCGAGCAGTCGCTCGGCCTGCTGCGCCGCGCCGGCCTCGCCTTTCGCGCCAGCCGCGATCATCTCTTCCTGTACGGCGAGAACCTGCCGATCGACGTGCTGCTGGTGCGCGACGACGACATCCCGGGCCTGCTCGTCGAAGGCAGCTGCGAACTCGGCATCGTCGGCCGCAACGTGCTGGCCGAGCAGCGTCTCGCCGCGGCAGGCGCGCCGGCACCGGCCGAACTGCTGACGCTCGGCTTCGGCTCGTGCCGCCTGTCGATCGCGATTCCGCAGCAGGGTCCGGTCACGACGCAGGGCGATCTGGACGGCCTGCGCATCGCCACCTCGTACCCCGCGCTGCTGGCCGACTGGCTGGCGCAGAACCGGCTGAATGCCGAGGTCGTCGTGCTGAACGGTTCGGTCGAAATCGCGCCGCGGCTCGGCAAGGCCGAAGCGATCTGCGATCTGGTCTCCAGCGGCGCAACGCTGGCCGCGAACCAGCTGCGCGAATTGGTCACCGTGTTCGAAAGCGAAGCCGTGCTCGCGCTGAGCCCGCGCGAGCACACGGCCGCCAAGTCGCTGCAGATCGAGCGCCTGCGTGCGCGCATCGGCGGTGCGTTGTCCGGCGATGGTGCGCGCCTGGTGATGCTGCAGGCACCGCGCTCGGCGCTGCTGGAGATTACTCGCCTGCTGCCCTCGCGCGACCTGCCGAGCGTGCTCACGCTGGACGGCCGCCCCGACGACATCGCGGTGCAGGCGCTGTGCACCGCGTCGCTCGACTGGCAGCACCTGGAAGAACTCAAGCGCCTCGGCGCGCGCAGCCTGATGGTATTGAACGTGGAGCGCATGCTGGCATGAACGCGCGCTCGACAGGGACGCCGGCCTGGCGCCGGCTCGACTGGTCCGTGCTCGACGATGCGCAGCGGCGCGATGCATTGGCGCGTCCGCGCCAGGTCCGCGATGCGGCGCAGGTCGATGCGGTACGCGCGATCCTCGCCGACGTGCGCGTGCGCGGCGACGCGGCGCTGCGCGACTACACCGCGCGCTTCGATCGTTGCGAGCTGGCCCGTTTCGAGGTCGGCGCCGACGAGTTCGTCGCGGCCGAGGCCGAAGTTTCTGCCGAAGTGCGCGGCGCCATGCAGCAGGCAATCGCGCGCGTCGAGGCATTCCATGCGGCGCAGGTGCCGGCGGCGATCCGCGTCGATACCGCGGTGGGCGTTCGCTGCGAACAAGTGATCCGCCCGATCCATCGCGTCGGCTTGTACGCGCCGGCAGGCAGCGCGCCGCTGCCGTCGACCGTGTGGATGCTCGCCGTACCGGCGCGCCTCGCCGGCTGCGAAGAAATCGTGCTGGCGACGCCGCCACGCGCAGACGGCCGCGCCGATCCGCTGATCCTCGTTGCGGCGAAGTTGTGCGGCGTGGAACGCGTGCTCAAGCTCGGCGGCGCGCAGGCGATCGCCGCGCTTGCCTATGGCACCGCGTCGGTGCCGCGCTGCGACAAGCTGTTCGGACCGGGCAATACCTGGGTCACGCTGGCCAAGCTCGAAGTGGCCGCCGATCCCGACGGCGCCGCGATCGACATGCCGGCCGGCCCTTCCGAAGTGCTGGTGATCGCCGACGATGCAGCCGAGCCTGCGTTCGTCGCCGCCGACCTCCTCGCGCAGGCCGAGCACGGCGCGGATTCGCAGGTGCTGCTGCTGAGCCCGAGCGCCCTTCTGCTCGATCGCGTCGAACGGGCCGTCGCCAGCCAGCTCGACACCTTGCCGCGGCGCGAGATCGCCGCCGCCGCGCTGGCGCACGCGCGCCTGATCCAGGTACGCGATCTCGCCGAAGCGGTCGACGTCTCCGAGCGCTACGCGCCGGAACACCTGATCGTCGCGACGCGCGATGCGCGCGCGCTGCTGCCGCGCATCAGCAGGGCCGGCAGCATCTTTCTCGGCGCGTGGTCGCCGGAAACGCTCGGCGACTACTGCGCCGGACCCAACCACGTGCTGCCGACGCTCGGCTTCGCGCGCGCGTTCGGCGGCGTCGGCGTCGACAGCTTCCTGCGCCGCGTGAACGTGCAGGAAGCCAGCGCCGACGGCCTGCGCGCAATCGGCGGCGAAGCCTGCGTGCTGGCGCGTGCCGAGCAATTGGAAGCGCATGCACGCGCGGTGGACGTGCGATTGAACGCATTGAAGCGCGCGGCTCCGCCGGCCGGTTCTTCCGCTTCCATCGATGAAACCGGCACAGCGTCGGCGCCGGATCGCGGAGTCGCAGCATGAGCCTGCTCGACCGCATCCGTCCGGAACTCGCCGCCTTCACGCCGTACGCTTCGGCCCGGCGCAGCGGTTTCGAGGCGCGCATCCGCCTCGACGCCAACGAATGTCCGTGGGATCTCGGCGAGGAAGGCAATGGCGCCGCGGCCGACCTCAACCGCTATCCCTCGCCGCAACCGGCCGAATTGATCGCGCAACTCGCCGCGCTGTACGACGTCGACCGCGCACGCATCTGGCTCGGCCGCGGCAGCGACGAGGCGATCGATCTGCTGCTGCGCGCGTTCTGCCGCGCCGGGCGCGACAACGTGGTCGCGCTCGCGCCGACGTTCGGCATGTATCGCATCGGCGCGCAACTGCAGGGCGCCGCGTATCGCACGCTCGATCTGCACGCGAACGACGCCTTCGCCTTCGATGCGGAAAAGCTGCTCGCACTGTGCGACGACGACACCAAGCTGGTGATCGTCTGCTCGCCGAACAATCCGACCGGCACGCTGTATCACGACGAGCGCCTGCCCTGGCTGGCCGAACGCCTCGCCGGCCGCGCGCTGCTGCTGATCGATGAGGCGTATATCGAGTTCGCCGGCATCCCCAGCGCCGCGAATCTGATCGACCGCCATCCGAATGTCGCCGTGCTGCGCACCCTGTCGAAGGCACACGCGCTGGCCGGTGCGCGCGTCGGTGCGCTGATCGCCGACGCGGCCCTCGTCGACTTCGTCGCGCGCATCGCCGCGCCGTATCCGCTGCCGACCTCGAGCATGCGCGCCGCGCTCGCCGTGCTCGACGAGGCGGCGCGTGCGCGTACGCAGAAGCGCGTCGTCACCCTGCTGGTCGAACGCACACGCGTCGCCACGGCGCTCTGCGCGCTGGCGGAGGTCGACACGATCTGGCCGTCCGCCGCGAACTTCCTGCTGGTCCGCTTCGCCGACGCGCGCGCCACGTTCGCGCGGCTGCTCGCCGCCGGCATCCTCGTGCGCGATTTCTCGGCGCAGCCAGGGCTGGCGAACTGCCTGCGCATCACGCTCGGGCGGCCGGACGAGAACGATGCGCTGATCGATGCCCTGCGCGCGGGCGAGCGCGGGTCCGCAGGCACGTCCGGGGCCGGGTCATGAGTGCAGCCTGCGCGAAGATCCTGTTCGTCGACCGCGACGGCACCTTGATCGAGGAACCGGCCTACCAGCAGATCGACGCCTACGAAAAGCTGCGCCTCGTGCCCGGCGCGATCGCCGCACTGCGCCGCTGCATCGGCGCAGGCTACGAGCTGGTCATGGTGACGAACCAGGACGGCCTCGGTACGGCGAGTTTTCCTGAAACCGATTTCATCGGTCCGCAGCAGCTGCTGCTGGATATCCTCGCCGGCGAAGGCGTGCCGTTTCGCGAGATCCTGATCGACCGCAGCCTGCCGGCCGAGCAGGCGCCGACACGCAAGCCGCGCACGGGCCTGGTGCAGCACTGGCTGCGCGCCGGCGTCCTCGATACCGCACGCAGCGCGGTCATCGGCGATCGCGAAACCGATCTCGAATTCGCGAGGAATCTCGGCGTGCGCGGTTTTCGCATCGGCGCCGGCGGCCTCGACTGGCCGGCCATCGCGCGTGCCCTGCTCGATGCACCGCGGCAAGCCCGCGTCGAGCGCGTCACACGCGAGACGCGCATCGCGGTGCAGGTCGATCTCGACAGCACGGCGCGCCCGGCGATCGCGACCGGCATCGGCTTCCTCGACCACATGATCGAACAGCTCGGCGTGCACGGCGGCTTTGCGCTGGACCTGCGCTGCGAGGGCGACCTGCACATCGACGAACACCACACGGTCGAGGATTCCGCGCTCGCCCTGGGGCAGGCCCTGCGCGAAGCGCTCGGCGATCGTCGCGGCATCGGCCGCTATGGATTCCTGCTGCCGATGGACGAAAGCCAGGCGCAGGTCGCGATCGATCTTTCCGGCCGTCCGTACTTCGTGTTCGAGGGCAGCTTCCCGCGCGAACAGGTCGGCGCGCTGCCGACCGAACTGGTACCGCATTTTTTTCGCAGCCTGGCCGATGCGCTCGGCGCGAACGTGCACATCGCCGTGCGCGGCGACAATACGCATCACATGATCGAAGCCTGTTTCAAGGCCGTTGGCCGCGCGCTGCGGCCGGCGCTTGCGCGCACGGGCAACGACGTGCCGAGCAGCAAGGGAGTGCTTGCATGACCACGCATGCGGTCATCGTTCCGGCCGGCGGCGCCAACTACGGCTCGCTGCGCGAAGCCTGCCGACGCGTCGGCGTCGACGCGACGATCAGCGACGAACCCAAACGCATCTTCGCCGCGACCCACGTGATCCTGCCCGGCGTCGGCGCAGCCGGCCATGCGATGAAAAGCCTGCGCGAGCGCGGCCTCGATCGCGTGCTCAAGCTGATCGCGCAGCCGCTGCTCGGCATCTGTCTCGGCATGCAGCTGCTGTTCGACGCCTCGGAAGAATCCGAGCGCACGGCCGAAACGAGCAAAACGATCGCCTGCCTCGGCCTGCTCTCCGGTGTCGCGCGGCGCCTGCCGCCGGCGCCGAGCTGGCCGCACATGGGCTGGAACACGCTCGGCCGCCGCGTCGAGCATCCGCTGCTCGCCAACATCGGCGACAACGACTGGTTCTACTTCGTGCATGGCTACGCCGTGCCGATCGGTGCGGACACGCTCGCCGCGACCAACCACGGCGAGACCTTCACGTCGGTCGTCGCGCGCGGCAACATCTGCGGCGCGCAGTTCCACCCGGAAAAATCCGCCGCCGCCGGGCGGCGCCTGCTGACGAACTTCTTTGCGATGACATGAAGATCATTCCCGCCATCGATCTGCGCGGCGGTGCCGTCGTGCGCTTGAAACAGGGCGACTTCGCGCAGACGCGCCATTTCGACCACGACGCCGCCGCGCTCGCCCTGCGCTACGCCGAGGCCGGCGCCGACCGGCTGCATGTGGTCGATCTCGACGGCGCACGCGCCGGCACGCCGATGCAGGTCGAGCTGCTGGCCTCGATCGCGAAGAAATCCGGTCTGCAGGTACAGGCCGGCGGCGGCGTGCGCACGCGCGCCGACGTGGAACGCCTGCTCGCCGGCGGCATCGCGCGCGTCGTCGCCGGCAGCGT
>DASWPR010000008.1:0-9761 GCA_036398455.1 Dokdonella sp. | reverse complement strand
AATGCGCTCGCGGCCGGAGCGCGCAAGCTGCCGGTACCGATCCCGACGCTGATGCGGCTGGCTTCGAAGGTGATGAAGACGGTGGCGTACCGGGTCTGAAGGCGGCGGGGATCGGGTTGGCCCACGCCGACCGAATGCGTGCTCGCGCAGCACGTCGGAGAAATCAGGTTCTCCGAACGCGCTACCGCAGCCTCACATCAGATTGCGGCCATGGAACAGTTCCTCGATCTCGCGCTTCAGCAGCTGTTCGATGCGCTGGCGTTCCTTGAACGAGAGGTCGTCCGCATTCGCCTCGAACAGGTAGGTGTCGAGGTCGAAATCCTTGATGTGCATCTTCGTGTGGAAGATGTTTTCCTGATAGACGTTGACGTCGAACATCTCGTACTTCTGGCGGATGTGCTTGGCCAGATAGTCCTGGATCGAGTTGATCTTGTGATCGATGTAGTGCTTGCGGCCCTTCACGTCGCGCGTGAAGCCGCGCACGCGGTAGTCCATCGTGACGATGTCGGACTCGAAGCTGTCGATCAGGAAATTCAGCGCGCGCAGCGGCGAGATGACGCCGCAGGTCGCCACGTCGATATCGGCGCGGAACGTGGCGATGCCATTGTGCGGATGCGTTTCCGGATAGGTGTGCACCGTGATGTGGCTCTTGTCGAGGTGCGCCACCACCGCGTCGGAAATCATGTCGCGGCCGAGCTTGTCGACGACCGGGTGCTCGGAGATCAGGATCGTCACCGAGGCGCCCTGCGGGTCGTAGTCCTGCCGCGCCACGTTGAGGATGTTCGCACCGATGATCTCGGCGACATCCGTCAGGATCTGGGTCAGGCGGTCGGCATCGTATTGCTCATCGATGTAGTCGATGTAGCGGTCGCGCTGGTTCTCCGACACCGCATAGCAGATGTCGTAGATATTGAAGCTGAGCGCCTTGGTGAGATTGTTGAAGCCCTGCAGCTGCAGGCGCGGAATCGGTTTGACCACGGCGTTCTACCTCGTGCGGGCGGTGCTGCGGAAGGGGCGCGGATTATGGGCCAAGCGGCGCCTGTGGGGAACCAATCCTCGCTGCGGTTCCTTACAGCCTGCTGACGGTGGGGCTCACGCCCGATCGGACGCCCGTGCCGGATTGCAACGGAACCTTCACGTTCCCGCGGCAACGCGCGACGTGTAACGGAATATGCAATAAGATGAGGCGACGTCCACTCACGCCGGGCTCGCAAACGCTGGGACACCCCCGCGTTCCGTCGTGACGCGGTACACACCGCGATCGGACGCAGAAGGGGCCTTTAGTGGAAGCACAGGGCAAGATCGCCGATTTTCGTTATACGCTGCAGCGCGAGGTCAACAAGGTCCAAGCGCCGCCGATGCTCACCCCGGATCGCGCTGCGATGGAACGTTTCCTCGCCGCGTGCCACCGTCGCCGCTATGCCAGCAAGACCGCCATCATCCGCCCGGGTGACTCGGCCAACATCCTCTACTACGTCATCGACGGTTCCCTGACCGTCTCGTCGGAGGACGAGGAAGGCCGTGAACTGATCCTCGCCTATCTCAACCGCGGCGAATTCATCGGCGAAATGGGCCTGTTCGTCGAAACCCCCCGGCGCGAAGTCATGGTACGCACGCGCACGCCGTGCGAACTTGCCGAGATCGGCTACGAACGCATGTTCAACCTGTTCGAAGGTCCGCTGCGCGACGAATGCCCGAAGATCCTCTTCGCGATCGGCTCGCAACTGACCAACCGGCTGCTGCATACCTCACGCAAGGTCAGCCGGCTGGCCTTCATGGACGTGACCGGCCGCGTCGCCAAGACGCTGATCGACCTGACCGAAGAGCCGGACGCGATGACGCATCCGAGCGGCAAGCAGATCCGCATCTCGCGCCAGGAAATCAGCCGCATCGTCGGCTGCTCGCGCGAGATGGTCGGCCGCGTGCTGAAGCAGCTCGAAGAACAGGGCATGATTTCCGTATCCGGCAAGACCATCGTGGTACTTGGCACGCACTGAGCGCGCCCTCGAAGACCTGCCATCGGGCCCCGCGCCGTCGCACGACGGCGCGGTTCCTCAGCGCCGCGCGCGCTTGCCGGAAACGGCGCCCGGCTTCGGCTCGTACACCATGTAGACGTCGGCGCGCTGATAGTGGCTGCCCGGCCGCGGCGCCGGGTGATGCACGAAGCCGGCACTTTCATACAGCGCCAGCGCAGGTTTCAGGCGCGAACTCGACTCCAGGAACAGCGTGTGCCCGCGGCGGCGGCGGAATTCCGCGATCGCCGCTTCGAGCAGCTTGCGCCCCGCGCCGAAGCCGCGGAAACCGGTCTCGACCGCCATCTTCGATAGTTCGTACACGCCCGGCGCCTCCTTCAGCAGCGCGCAGGTGCCGATCACTTCGCCGTCGAGCGAGGCGAACACGATCGCACCACCGGGATCGAGCACGTGCTTTTGCGGATCGCCGAGCATCGCGCGGTCGACCGCCTCGACCACGAACCAGCGCTGCAGCCATTCGGCGTTGATGCGCTCGAAATGGCGTGCCCACTCCGGGCGATAGGGCTGCACTTCGATCGAGGCTGCCTGCAGGCGATCACGCTGGACGAGGATCTCCGCGGCCACGCGGCCATCGGCGAGATCCCGCTCGAAACGCTCCACCGCCTCGAGCATGCCACCGCGGCCGCGCGCCGCCGCGGCTTGCGCGCCACGCCGGATAGCGCACCAGACCGGGCCGAGCTTTTCCAGATGCGCCTCCGCCTTCGGCGTGAGTTCGAGCACGCCGCGGCGCGCGTCGGCACGGTCCGTGCGCCGCGTGATCCAGCCCGCCTTGCGCAGCTTCGCCGCGAGCTGGCTGACCGCCGGATGCGTCTGCCCGATCGCCACGGCGATTTCGGTGACGCTGCCCGGCCCTTTCACCTGCAGGTAGCGCAGCACCGGGAACCAGTGCGCGTCGATCTCGACGCCGCTGGCGCGATAGGTCGCATTCGCGACCGCGTACAGATTCTCGCTGAGCGCCTTGAAGCGGCTGCCGAGCGCCAGTTCGCCTTGCGTGTGCAGGAAGATCATATGCGTAAGCGATTACGGAAACGCTTACGGTATTACGCAGGACAGGCTCAGGCAAGTACCTGCGGCGGTCGGCGCGGCGTCGAGCGACTCAGCGCGCGGCACCATTGGCCGTGCCGAACAGCCGCGCGAGCTCGGCGCCGGGATCAACCGCCCGCATGAAGGCCTCGCCGACCAGGAACGCCTCGACGCCGGCCGCGCGCATGCGGGCGACATCATCGGGCGTGTGGATGCCGCTCTCGGTGACCAGCAGGCGGCCTTCGCCGACGCGGCCCTGCAGGCGCAGCGTCGTGTCCAGCGACGTCTCGAACGTGCGCAGGTTGCGGTTGTTGACGCCGATCAGCAGCGCCGGGATATCCAGCGCGCGCTCGAGTTCGGCTTCGTCGTGCACTTCCACCAGCACGTCCAGATCGAGCTCCGCCGCCAGCAGGGCGAGTTCGAGCAGGCTGGCATCGCCAAGCGCGGCGACGATCAGCAGGATGCAGTCCGCACCGATCGCGCGCGCCTCGTACACCTGATACGGGTCGATCGTGAAATCCTTGCGCAGCACGGGCAGATCGCAGGCCGCGCGCGCCTGCTGCAGATAGGCTTCGCTGCCCTGAAAGAAATCGGCGTCGGTCAAGACCGACAGGCAGGCGGCGCCAGCGGCCGCATAGCTGCGCGCGATCGCGGCGGGATCGAAATCCGCGCGGATCAGGCCCTTGGACGGACTCGCCTTCTTGACCTCGGCGATTACCGCCGGCAGGCCGGCCTCGATCTTCGCTTCGAGCGCGGCGGCGAATCCGCGCGTCGGCGGCAGATCGTCGACGCGCGCGGACAGCTCGACCAGGCTCGTCTGTTCGCTGCGCATACGGATCTCCTCGACTTTGCGCGCGAGGATGCGTTGAAGAATATCGTCCATGCTCAGGGTCCTTGCGTGTTGCCCGAAAGCCGTCGTGTGGCATCGACGAACGCTTCCAACCTGGCGAACGCCGCGCCGCTCGCGACCGCGCTGCGCGCGCGCACGACACCCTCGCCGATCGACGCGACCACATCGGCTGCATACAGCGCCGCGCCCGCATTCAGCAGCACGATGTCGCGCGCGATGCCGGGCGTGTCGTCGAGTGCTTCGAGCAGCAGTTTCTTCGACGCGGCCACGTCGGCGACGCGCAGGTTGCGGCTGGAGGCCATGACCAGGCCGAAATCCTCCGGCTCGATTTCGTATTCCCGCACTTCGCCGTCGCGCAGTTCGCCGACCATGGTCGCCGCGCCGAGCGAAATCTCGTCCATGCCGTCGCGTCCCCACACGACCAGCGCATGCCGCGCGCCGAGCCGCTGCAGCGCGCGCACCTGGATGCCGACCAGGTCCGGATGGAACACGCCCATCAGGATGTTCGGCGCGCCGGCCGGGTTGGTCAGCGGGCCGAGGATATTGAAGATCGTGCGTACGCCGAGTTCGCGCCGCACCGGAGCGACCACTTTCATCGCCGGATGGTGGTTCGGCGCATACATGAAGCCGATGCCGGTTTCGGCGAAGCAGCGCGCCACCTCGGCCGGCCCGAGGTCGATCGCCGCGCCGAGCGCTTCGAGCACATCGGCGCTGCCGGACTTGGACGACACGCTGCGGTTGCCGTGCTTGGCGACGCGGGCCCCCGCGGCGGCGGCGACGAACATCGAGGCGGTCGAGATATTGAACGTGTGCGCGCCGTCGCCGCCGGTGCCGACGATGTCGACGAAATGCTCCGGCGTACCGACATCGACCTTCGCCGCCAGCTCGCGCATCACGCGCGCGGCACCGGCGATCTCGCCGATCGTTTCCTTCTTCACGCGCAAGCCGGTGACGATCGCCGCGATCAGCGTCGGCGAGACCTCGCCGCGCATGATCTGGCGCATCAGATCGACCATCTCGTCATGGAAGATCTCGCGGTGCTCGATGGTGCGCTGGAGCGCTTCCTGCGGAGTGATGGGCATGCCCTGGAATCTCTGAGTTCTCCCGTCATCGGGAGAATCGGGTGGAAATGACGGCAGACCTCGCGCGGCCTCACGCCGCCTTCGGCAGCGCGCGCACGAGAAAATTTCGCAGCAGATCGTGACCGTGCTGGGTCAGGATCGATTCCGGATGGAACTGCACGCCTTCGATCGGCAGCGAGCGGTGGCGCAAGCCCATGATCTCGTCGATCGAACCGTCCGCATGCAGCGTCCAGGCCGAGACTTCGAGTTCCGCCGGCAGCGTCGACTGCTCGACGACCAGCGAGTGATAGCGCGTCGCCTCGAACGGATTGGGCACGTCGCGGAACACGCCCTTGCCATCGTGATGGATCAGCGAAGTCTTGCCATGCATGATCTCCTTCGCGCGCACGACCTTGCCGCCGAACGCCTGGCCGATCGACTGGTGACCGAGGCACACGCCGAGGATCGGCACCGTGCCGCCCAGCTTCTCGATGATCTGCAGCGACAGTCCCGCCTCGTTCGGAGTACCCGGCCCCGGCGAAATCACGATCGCCGACGGATCGAGCCGGCGCAGCGCATCCAGCGTCATCTCGTCGTTGCGGATGACGCGCACGTCCTCGCCCAGCTCGCCGAGGTACTGCACGAGGTTCCAGGTGAAGCTGTCGTAGTTGTCGATCATCAGGATCATGAGACTGCTGCTGTCGTCGTGCCGCTTCGGAGCCTGCCAGTATACGAGGAAGCCTGCCGCGCTCAGGCCGTCGGGGCCGTGCCGCTGCTGCCGGCGGCGTCGGCACGGGCGAAATAGCGCGCCAGCCCTTCCACCGCTTCGCACATGCTGCGCGCGATCTCGCGCTCGCCCATGATGGCCGCGTCCGCGCCGCAGCCGAGCAGATAGGTCACGTCGGCGTCGGAATGGGCGCGGGCGAGCACGGCGATGGCCGGGTTCAATGCGCGCGCGTGCTGGACGATCTGGCCGGCTTCGAGCGTCTGCGGGATCGCGACGAGGATCGCGCGCGCGGTCGCGATGTTGGCGTCGGCCAGCGCATCTTCCGCGGCTGCGTTCGCGAGTATTCCGGCGATGCCGAGTGCACGTGCGCTGTCCAGGTGGTCGCGGTTGGTTTCGATCAGGGCGAGCGCCTCGCCGGCCTCGTGCAGCTGGCGTCCGACCAGGGCGCCGACACGCCCGAAGCCGATCAGCACGATGTGCCCGGCGGCGGGCAGCGGCAGTCCGAGCGGCGCTTCGTCGGCGGCGCGCGCTGCGGACTCCGCATCGCGCCGCGCCTGCCAGCGATCGAGCGCGACGAACAGCAGCGGGTTGGCGACGATCGAGAGAATCGCACCGGCGAGAATCAGGTCGCGGCCATCCTTCGGCAGCAGGCCGAGCTCGACGCCGAGGCCCGCGAGGATGAACGAGAACTCGCCGATCTGCGCCAGGCTCACCGCGATGGTCAGGCCGACTTCGAGCGGGCGCCCGAACACGCGCACGATCAGCAGGGCGGCGAGCGACTTGCCGAGCACGATGATCAGGAAGACGCCGATGATCGGCAGCGGCTGCCGCACCAGGATGGCTGGGTCGAACAGCATGCCGACCGAAACGAAGAACAGCACCGCGAATGCATCGCGGAACGGCAGCGATTCGGCGGCGGCTTCGTGGCTGAGTTTCGATTCGTTGAGCACCATGCCGGCGAAGAACGCGCCGAGCGCGAACGAGACATCGAACAGGCGCGCGGACGCGTAGGCGACGCCGAGCGCGATCGCCAGTACCGCCAGCGTGAACAGCTCGCGCGAACCAACTCCGGCCGTGCGCTCGAGCAGCCACGGAATCACGCGGCGGCCGACGATCAGCATCAACGCGACGAAGGTGGCGACCTTGCCGAGCGTGATCGCGAGCGCGGCGAGCACGCCGTGATCGGAATGCGCCGCATCGACATTGCCGCCGAGCAGCCCTGCCAGCGCCGGCAGCAGCACCAGCACGAGCACCATGGCGAGGTCCTCGACGATCAGCCAGCCGATCGCAATGCGCCCGCGGTTGGAATCGAGCAGGCGGCGCTCCTCCAGCGCACGCAGCAGCACGACGGTGCTCGCGACCGACAGCGCCAGACCGAAGACCAGCCCGGCGCCGAACGACCAGCCGAGCAGCCACGACAGCAGCAGGCCGAGCACGGTCGCGATCGTGATCTGCACGATCGCCCCGGGGATCGCGATCGTCTTCACGGCCAGGAGGTCGCCGAGCGAAAAATGCAGGCCGACCCCGAACATCAGCAGGATCACGCCGAGCTCGGACAGCTCCGGCGCGAGCGCCTGGTCGGCGACGATGCCCGGCGTGAACGGTCCGATCGCGATACCCGCGATCAGATAACCGACCAGGGGCGACAGACGCACGCGCTGCGCGAGCATGCCGGCGACGTAGGCGAGCACGAGCGCGGAGACGAGCGTGGCGATCAGCGGAGTGTCGTGGGTCATGCATGCGTCCTGTAGGGCGTTCATGCATCGCGGCCGCGATGGACCCAATATTTAGCACATCGGGCGCATCGACAGAACCGGCCACGGAACCATGGCGGTGGCAGCCACGGTATCCGATGGATGCGCCGCGCGCGCATTTTTCGTCGAAGCGACGCGCGTCGAACGCCCATCGCAACGCGGCCAGTGTTCGATCGCCCCTTCAACAAACCGGCCCGCCATGCGGACCGGCTTGGTTTCCATCGAGTATCGCAGTGCGTCGTTCTAACGCAGCGGCAGCGTCAGCCACGGCAGGTCGCCGTGGCGGGCGATGCGCAGCAGTTGCAGCGGCTGGCTGGCATCGATCGCGAGCGACTGCACGGCAGCGTCGCCCGCGGAAATGCGCAGATAGCCATCCTGCCGTCCGGGGCTGGCCGACTGCCAGGCGAGATCGAGCGCGTCGGCGGCGAGGTCGACGTCGCGCCACTCGCTGCGCTCGCCATGACCGCTGGCGTCGCGCATGACCAGCCGCATCACGTAGCGTGTGCCGAAGCGGGCAAGATCGAGCGTGAAGGCGCTCCTGCCACCGGCAAGTCCACCGACCGCGACGCTGACCGGCTGGCTGCCGAGGTTCGCAAGCAGGGAGGCGTCGACCGCCAGCCCGGCGCTGACGAAACCGCCCGCATCGGCGAACGCGGCCAGTGGCTGCGCCGTCTGTGCGTCGTCGTAGCCGTCCCTGAAGATCACCACGACATCGAAATCGGTGGCGCTGTCGTTGGCCGGATTCGGATCACTCACGCCGCCGGTCAGCAGCGTCGCCGCCGTGTTCGCGATCAGCTCGCTGGCATCGCCCGCCACCGTTGCCGAATACGTGTAGGTCACGCGGGTGCCGGCCGGCAACGCGATGATGTCGGTCAGCACCTGGCCGCTGCCGCTGCTGCAGGTCGCCGCACCGGTCGGCACGCAGGTCCACGATCCATCCGCCAACGCGGCCGGCAGCACGTCGCTGACCTTGACCGTGGCAGTCGATGCGCCGCTCTTGTTCGACACGGTGATCACGTAGTCGAGCGTGTCGCCCGCCTGCACGAAGTCGCGCTGGTCGGACACCGTCACCGCGATATCGGAAGGCAGCGCCAGGCCGCTGCCGTGCAGCAGGATCGTTCCGCTGCCGGGCACATTCGCGGTCACGGCGATCGACTGGCTGGCCGGGCCCGGTTCGTTGGGCGCGAACGTGTAGGCGAGCGAACAGCCGGCCCCGGCTGCGAGCGTGATCGGCAAGCTCGCGCCGCAGTCGCCGCCGGTCCGCGCAAACGGCGCCGTCGACGCAGTCAGTGCCGTGATGTCGAGCGAGTCCACGCCGTCGTTGGTCAGCATCACGCTCGCGGTCGCACCGGGGCCGCCCACAACCTGCTGGCCGTAATCGATGTCCGTCGGCGCAATCGTCAGGTGACCCTGAGCCGGCGCCTGCACCGTGGCGCTGGCAGTCGCGCTGTGATCGTCCGGCGTCGGATCGGCCGTGGCCGATGCTGCCGTCACGGTGTTCGAAAGTACCGTTCCCGCGCCGAGGCCGCCATCGACGACGACGACCAGGTTGAACACCGCGGTGCCCGGCGCCATCGATGCGTTGCTGCACGAGACCGTGCCGCCGCTGCCGACCGCCGGATTGGTGCACGACCAGCCGCCGGGCACGTCGAGCGTGCCGAAGCTCGTGCCGGCCGGCAACGTATCGGCGAACGATGCGGATGCGGCGGCGCTCGGTCCCGCATTGCTCAGCGTGATCGTGTAGATCAACGCGTCGCCGGCGATCACCGGATCCGGCGTATCGGTCATCGCGATCGAGAGGTCGGCCGAGGCGCTCACCGTCGTCGTCGTGCTGGCACTGTCATTGGCGGGATTGCCGTCGGTCGTGGACGCCGACGCAGCCGCCGTGTCCGTCAGCACGGTGCCATCGGCGACCTCCGCGTCGACCGCAACGACCAGGGTGAACGTCACCGTGCCGACGGCGAGCGTAGCGGCGCTGCAGGCGATCGATGCCTCCGGTCCGGTCGCGCCGACGGCAGGCGTCGTGCAGCCCCACTCCGCGGGATGGTCGAGCGAGACGAAACTCGTCCCTGCCGGCAGCGCATCAGTCAGGCTCGGCGCTGTCGATACGGCCGGGCCGTTGTTGCTCAGCGTGAGCGTGTAGGTGAGCGCGTCGCCGGCAGTCGCGGGATCGGGCGTATCGGTCACCGTCACCGCGAGGTCGGCGCTGACGCTGGTCGGAAACAATCCGACCAGGACCGGATCGTGATCCGACGCGCGATACGGCGTCGCCGCCTCGAACAGCACGCGCGGTGGCAGCATCGCCGAACCGTC
>DASWPR010000007.1:0-11353 GCA_036398455.1 Dokdonella sp. | reverse complement strand
GCGTGCGCCAGTTCGAGCGGCTGTTCGAGACCGAGTACAACGGCGTGTGGGATCCCAAGGCCGGCCAGGCCGAGTACGCGGCCTTCTACGTCGAGCCGATCCAGGGCACCGGCGGCTACGTGATCCCGCCGCCGAACTTCTTCACCGGCCTCAAGCGCGTGCTGGACAAGTACGGCATCCTGCTGGTCGTCGACGAAATCCAGATGGGTTTCTTCCGCACCGGCAAGCTGTGGTCGATCGAGCATTTCGGCGTGAAGCCCGACGTGCTGGTGTTCGGCAAGGCGCTGACCAACGGCCTCAACCCGCTCGCCGGCATCTGGGCGCGCGAGGAGCTGATCAATCCGACCGTGTTCCCGCCGGGTTCGACGCATTCGACGTTCGCGTCCAATCCGCTCGGCACGGCGGTGGGCCTCGAGACGATGAAGATGCTCGCCGAGACCGACTACGAAACGATGGTCATGGCCAAGGGCAAGCACTTCCTCGAAGGCCTCAAGGACCTGCAGAAGCGGCACAAGGAAATCGGCGACGTCGACGGCCTCGGCCTCGCGCTGCGCGGCGAGATCTGCGAAGCGGACGGTTTCACGCCGAACAAGAAGCTGCTCGACACGATGGTCGACATCGGCCTCGCCGGCGAGCTCGATCACGATGGCAGGAAGATCGGCCTGGTGCTCGACGTCGGCGGCTACCACAAGAACGTCATCACGTTCGCGCCGTCGCTGCACATCAGCACCGAGGAAATCGATCTCGGCCTGAAGCTGCTCGATCAGTTGTTGACGCGCGCCAAACGCGCCTGAAGCAGAAAAGATGGGACAGGAAAAAATGCCCGCCGGATGGCGGGCATTTTCATTCAAGCGGCCTGGGGGACGCGATCAGCGATCCCAGCGTCCATCGACGTGGTGCCAACGGTCGCCATCGCGCTCCCAGCGCGCCGGTGCATAGTGATAGCCGTGGCGCTCGCGCAGCCAGTGGCCCTTCGACCAGTTGTAGCGGCGGTGGCCCCAGGTCCATTCACCCGGAACCCACACATAGCCGCGACGCGGCCCCGGAACGACTTCCGTGCGCAGCGGCGGCGGCTCCGACGTTGCGTAGATGCTGACGTTGACGCGTGCCTCGACCGGACTGGCGTGCAACGCACAGGCACCGACTGCGGCAAGCGCAGCGGCCAATACCAAGCTCTTGGAACCTCGCATGTTTCCCTCTCCTTCGGCAGGCGCCCGATCGGGCGCGATCCGGGCGAGAAGCTAGCGGGGCGGGACTGAACCAGGCCCAAGTGCCCATTCGGCAGACGGGTAGCAGACGGGTAAACGCACGTAAGGCCGCAGTCGCCCGGCGTGCGCGATGCCGTCCTACTTCGCGTAGTCCGCACAGAACGCCGGCGCATTCTTGTCGATCATCGCGCAGCCGCGCTTGATCTCGTCGGTCATCAGCGCGCAGGCATTGGCGACATTGCACGGCGGATGCGTGGCCGGTGAAACCTGCTGGCACTGCTGCACCAGGAGCTCCGCTTTCTGCCGGCCGGCACTCTTGCCGCATGCGACGTCCGCAGCGGCCGCCGCCGGGGCGGCGCGATCGCGCGGCACGCAGGTGACGTCGCCCTCGGGGCAGTCGAGCTGGCGCTTCAGCGCGTCGGCGCGCTGCTGGCTGAGCTCGGCGATGCAGCTCGAACTCGCCAGCGCACTGGCGCTGCCGCCATCACCGCCCCGCGCGCGGAAACTGCACTCCTTGTCGCGGAACGCGATCCACGCGCGCTGCGCATCGCGCAGGCGCTGCTGGTTGGCGCCATCGAGCTTCGACGACAGCGCCTTGTAGTTCGCGTTCAGTGCGGCATCCGCCTGCGTGGCTTCGTCGGCGAAGGCGGACAGCGATGCCAGGAGCAGCAGGCTCAGGATGAGGCGAGGCCAATGTGTCATGTCGAAACTCCCGGTCGGTAGTCGGTGAGACGAGCGATTATTCAGAAGCGGAAACGCACGAATGGTGGATGCCCGTCGAGCTTGATGTCGAGGTTGGCATCGTACGAGTATAGCCAGGGCCGCCTGCGCCACGGCACGGCGGGGAGCGGTCTCGATCAGCCGGCGTTCCGTCGCGTCGCCATGAACACCGCGAACAAGGCACAGCCTGCGGCGATCGCATACGGCAGTCCGTAGGTCGGACTCCATTGCATCGCAAGGCCGACGATCGATGGCCCGATCAGGGCGCCGCCGCCCCAGGAAATGCTCATGGCCGCATAGATGCCCACCAGGTCGCCGCCGCTGAAACGGCTGCCGACGATCGACAGCATGACGGTGTAGATGCCGACGAACAGGCCGCCCCACACGAACACCAGCGCGAAGGCGAGCCAGGTGTGCCCGAGCATCCATGGCCAGGCGAGCGCACCGGCGGCCGAGAGCGCGGCGAGCAGCAGCGCGAGCCGGCGCGGATTCACCCGATCGGCGAGCCAGCCGATCGGCAGCTGCAGCACGATCGCGCCGATCATCAGCGTCGACACCAGGCGCAGTCCCTGTTCTTCGCTCCAGCCCATGCCGCTCGCGTACAGCGCAATGAACGACAGGCCCGCGGTTTCGACGGCCGCATTGAGCAGGGTGGTCGCGATGGCGACCGGCGCGAGCTTGAAATACTGCAGCGGTTTCCTCGACGACGCCTGCAGCGGCCGCGGTGCCAGCAGGCGTGGGTTGAGCAGCGGCAGGATGGCGACCGCGGCGATCGCGGCGCCGATCCAGTAGGCGCTGCGGTTCGAGCCGACGAACGACAGGATCGCCGGGCCGCCGGCGAAACCGAGCGACAGCGAAGCCGTATAGACGGCCATCATGCGGCCGCGCAGATGCGCCAGGCTGAGATCGTTGGTCCAGGTTTCGGTCAGCACGAACAGGGTTTCGGCGGCGACGCCGAGAAGCACGCGCAGGAGGAACCAGAACGCGATGCCGGGCGTCAGCGGAAATGCGAGCAGGGTCAGTGCGCTCAGCACCAGCGCGGCGACGATCAGGCGCAGCGCTCCGAAACGCGCGGCGAGGCGCGGCAGGAACAGGGCGATCGAGAGCACGCCGACCGCATGCATCGCGGCATTCAGGCCGATCAGGAATTCACCGGCGCCGCGCGCAGCCAGATCCACCGCGATCAGCGGCGCACTGAGGCCGTAGGTCAGCCCGAAGATCGCCGCCGCAGCGATCACCGCGATCGACGACAGCAGGCGATGGCGATCGAGACGTTCGCTGGAACGGGCGGGTTGTGCAGAGGATTCCGGCATGCCTTGCCTTCTCATGCGGCCGTCATGCCGGCGCGACTTCTTGCAGTGTATATTCTTAGCATCGGTCGGCGCCGCCACCGATGGGGATTGGAAGGGGATGCCGATGCGTGCCGATCGCTCAGCGTGGCTTGCCACGGTCCTTTTGCTGGCCTGCGGCAGCATCGCCGACGCACGTGCGGACGGCCAGATCGAATGCACCAGCCAGAACTACCGCTACACGTATTGCCGTGCCGACACCGGCAATGTCGTGCAGCTGACCCATCAGCAGTCGAAGACGCGCTGCGACGAGGGCCGCAACTGGGGCTACGACAAGCGCGGCATCTGGGTCGACGAAGGCTGCGCTGCGATCTTCGAATACGGCTTCCGTCGCGACAACGGCCATCACAAGGACAAGACCGGCGAGATCGTCGCCGGCGTCGCCGCAGTCGCGATCCTCGGCGCGATCCTGAGCTCGGACAAATCCGACCACTCCGAGCGCGATCATCGGCGCGACGATGACTGGGGCCGCGGGCGCGTACCCGCATGGGCCGTCGGCGGCTTCCACGGAAGCGACCGGCGTTCCGGCGACGACGTCGCCCTCGAGATCGACGGCAATGGACGCGTCAGCGGATACCAGGATCGCTACCGGCTCGACGGCCAGGTCGACGGCGACGGCGTGTATCTCGGCAATCGACACTACAGCGCACGACCGACGCGCGACGGCTTCCAGCTGATCGACGACGACGGCCGTCCGACCATCGACCTGTACCGCGATGGAGGGAGCCCGCGATGACCCGTCTCCTGCTCGTGCTCTGTCTGGTCCTGTGCGCCTCGTGCGCGACCGCGGTCGACAAGCCGCCGGCTAGGCAGGCTGCGTCCGCCGTGCAGCAGACGCCGCCGCCGGCGAAGCCTGCCGTGCCGCTCGGGGGAACGTCGACGCTGGCCAAGGTCGAGGCGGCCAAGCTGCTGCGCGTGGGCGTCGCGATCAATGCGCCGTGGGTCATGCACGACAAGAACGGCGAGCTGTTCGGCTACTCGATCGATCTGGCCAGGAAAATCGGCGAGGACATGGGCTGGCGCGTGGAGATCGTGACCACCTCGTGGCCGCGGCTGCTGTACGACCTGCGCACGAACCAGTTCGATGTCGTCGCCTCCGGCCTCAGCATCGCGCCGCAACGCGCGCTGCTGGCGCACTTCAGCCAGCCGTTTGGCGAGTACGACATCGCCGTCGTGGTGAATCGCGCGCGCTATCCCAAGGGCGGCACGCGCGAGCTTGCGGCTGCGAAGGGCAGGCGCATCGCGGCGCACAGGGGCACGCTGACGGTCGACATCGCGCGCAGCCGGCTGCCGCAGGCCGAGATCGTCGAGGTCGACGACGAGGAGCAGGCGATCGAGGATCTGCGTGCCGGCAAGTTCGACGGCTACGCCGCCGAAGCGCCGACACCGCTGCTGCTGGAGAAGATCTATCCGAAGGAGCTGCGCGCGCTCGTCGCCGATCCGCTCGCGCGCACGGCGCACGGGCTGGCGGTGCGGCTCGATGACCGCGACCTGCTCGACGTATTGAACGCCTGGATCGTCGACCGCCAGGCCAGCGGATGGTTGAACGAGCGCGAGAGCTATTGGTTCGAGACGACCGGCTGGGCCAGCCAGCTGTGACGGCCTGCGCGGCGCATCTGCTCGCCGCGCGTCTTGCTGCGTGGTGCATTTCTGTATCCGTGCACAACTCCAGCTGTGGACCGCGCACGGCAGGGCCCAGATAGCCCCTTCAATCGGCCTCGTCGACCGGCGCGGCGGCGCTGTTCTTCGGCGCGCCGCGCGTCGCCAGCCGTGCCAGTGAGAGCCACGCGACCGGCTGCGGATGCACGATGCCGTGCAGCGCGCGCGCGTAGTCGAGTGCGAGGCCCGGCGTCCACGCCATCGTTTCCGCACGCCGGTAGAGCTGGCTGGCGACCCAGGTTTCCGGACTCAGCAGCACGCGTGCAAAGGTGCGCCACGCGCCGCCGCGCCGGCCGATGACGCCTTCGAGAGCGGATTCGAGCGCGGCGACGGCGCTGCTCGAACAATTGCGATTGGTCAGGTTGTAGGTCGTATCGCGACGGTACGCGGCCCAGAATCTGCGCAGGCGCGCCGGGCTGTAGATGCCGAACACGACCTTCTCGGTCGAGTCGCACCACTCGTGCGATTCGACCGCGTAGCTCGGCTGGAAGCGGCCGGGCACGTTGTTCTCGACGGTCGCCAGCAGCAGACGGTTGAACTCGTCCGGCGAGCGGTCGATCTCGACCGCCGGGTAGTGGCTGACGTAGACATCCGGCGCCATTTCGAGCGCCGCGTGGCCGGTCGAGATGACGCCGTTGCCGTCGACCGCAGCAATGTAGCGGTCGACGATCGGCCGCCGCACCGGATCGTTCGCCGAACCCAGCGGCGTCCACACGTGCACGACGAGCGGCACGTCCGGCACGATCCCGTCATCCGCGCCGATCGGCGCAGGGATCGGCGCATGGCCGCGCGTCGACAGCAGCAGCCCGGGTGCGTCGTCGGGTGCGTTGCGCAGGCGCAGGGCCAGCCGGATCAGACTCCATCCGGTCAGCGCCAGGCCGAAGCCGATGCAGTACGGCACCGTGCCCGCATAGTGCGTCGGCCACGGTTCGAACATGAAGATCGCGAACAGCAGTTCCAGCGCGCCGGCGCCGATCGCGCTGCGCCAGCCCTGAAAGCGTACGACCCAGGCGGCGGAAATACGCAGCGCTCCGCCGATCGTGAAGAGCAGCCCGAACAGCATCGCAAGCGTGAAATCGCCGTTGTGGCGCAGCGGCGCGATGATCAGCACGGCGATCGCGATGAACAGCAGGCCCTTGGCGACACGCAGCGCGTTTTGCCGCGCCAGGCCGCTGAAGGCGACCAGCAGCGCCACGACGCCTTCGATCAGCAGCAGCCAGCCGAACAGCTGCAGCGGGAAATACAGCACGCCGTCGAGCGCATCGACGAACAGCGCAATGCCGAGCAGCAGCCATATGACGCCGATCGCCGCCAGCGCACGCCAGCGTGCGCGCACGAAATCGGTGCCCAGCAGCAACAATGCGAGTCGGATCAAGACGGCTTCTCAACGAGATCGGACGCATGCCGGCCGCCGGTCGTGCAGCACGCTGCGCGGCGAGGCGGGGCTTCGGCTGCCGATGGTAGCGGTTACGCAGCGGTGTTGTCGCCGACGAGACGCGTGCTCAGGGCGCGCGGCGCAGCGCGATCACCGCGTTGAGGCCGCCGAACGCGAACGAGTTCGACAGCGCCGCCCGCACGTTTTTCTCGCGCGCGGTGTTCGGCACATAGTCGAGGTCGCATTCCGGATCGGCGTCGAGGAAGTTCGCCGTCGGCGGCACCACGCCGTCGCGCAATGCACCGATCGCGGCGACGAGTTCGAGCGCGCCGGCCGCGCCGAGCGCGTGTGCGTGCATCGATTTCGTCGACGACACCGCGAGGGCGTCGGCGTGCGCGCCGAACACGCGGCGGATCGCCCTGGTTTCGGTCGGATCATTGGCCGGCGTCGCGGTGCCGTGCGCGTTGATGTAGTCGATGTCCTGCGCGGCGAGGCCGCCGTCGCTCAGTGCGCGCTGGATCGCCTTGGCCGCGCCTGCTTCGGAAGGAAACACGATGTCGCCCGCGTCGGCCGACATGCCGGCGCCGGCGAATTCGGCGAGGATGGTCGCGCCGCGCGCCCGCGCATGCTCGAGCGTTTCCAGCACGTAGATGCCGGCGCCCTCGCCGAGCACCATGCCGCGGCGCTGCCTGGAGAACGGCCGGCAGGTGTCGTCGGCCATCACGCGCATCGCCTCCCACGCCTTGATCACGCCGTAGGTGATGCAGGCTTCGCTGCCGCCGGCAAGCGCGGCGTCGGCGACGCCGCTGCGCACCATGTGGAAGGCCTGCGTCAACGCATGATTGGCCGAAGAGCATGCGCTGACGACGGCGAAGGCAGGCCCGGTGAGCCCGAATTCGATGCTCACCTGCGAGGCCGGCGCATTCGCCATCAGGCGCACGATGGTGAGCGGATGCAGGCGTGGATTGTTCTCCGCATAGAGCCTGCGCGAGGCCGCATCGTGCGTCTGTTCGCCGCCGACGCCGCTGCCGATGACGACGGCAGTGTTCTCGCCGATGCCGTCCGCAGCGAAGTCGATGCCGGACTGCGCGACCGCTTCGCGCGCCGCGACCAACGCGAACTGCGAAACCCGATCGAGCAGAATCAGGCGCTTCTCGTCGAAGTAGCGCAGCGGATCGAAGCCCTGCACTTCGGCCGCGATGCCGAAGCGCAGCGAGTCGCGCGGCAGGGTGGTGATCGGCCCGATCGCCGGGCGGCCCTCGCGCATCGCGTTCCAGGTCGCCGGCGCGGTGTGGCCGAGCGGCGTGACGGCGCCCATGCCGGTGATGACGACGCGATGCATCTGCAGGGCCTCCGCTGCGCAGACCCGGTCAGCTCGCGGCGGGCGGCTGTACGGCGACGAGTTTCTCGACCGCGTCGACGAGTCCCTTGACCGACTCCGTGTCGAAGTTCGGGTCGCGGTCCGGCATGGTGATCTTGAAATGGTCTTCGATCTCGAAAATGATCTGTACGGCATCGAGCGACTGGATCTCCAGATCCTTCAGCGTCGCTTCGGGCGTGATGCGTGCGCGATCGACGCCGGACTCTTTCGAGATGATGTCGAACACGGTGTCCTGAACGCTGCTCATTCCACGTCTCCTTCGGTTTCGTCGTGCCTCGGCGCGGGCGACGCGGCTGCGGATGGCCGGCATGATCGCCGGGCGCCGCGTGATCTTCAAGCGCACGCCGCGGCAGCGGTCGACGCTATGGCGCCGCGCGGGCATACTGCGCGGCTTCCAGTCGTATCCGCGGGTCGCAGGCCGGCCTGCTCGCGAGGGCAACCGATGTCCACGACCGTGGTCACGCTGTGGCTGCTCAACATACTGCTAGATACTTTCGGGCAGCTTTCGTTCAAGGCCGCGGCGGGCGGGCCGGATCTCGGCGAGGGCCTCGCGCGCTGGCGCGCGATGGCGCGGCGGCCGTGGATCTGGTGCGGCATCGGCTGCTATGTCGGCGAATTCCTGATCTGGCTCGCATTCCTCTCGCTGGTGACGCTGTCCGAAGGCGTGCTGCTCGGTTCGATCAATATCGTCGCCGTGATGATCGCCGGGCGCTTCCTGTTCGACGAGAAGTTCTCGCCGCTGCGCACGCTCGGCATCCTGCTGGTCGCGGCCGGCGTCGCCGTGGTGGGGTTCGGCTGATGCGGCGCTTCTATCTCATCGGCTTCCTGGTGCTGGTCTGCTTCGATACCTTCGCGCAGATCTGCTTCAAGCTGACCGCCAACCACGCGATGCCGCCGGAAATGAATCCGGCCTGGATCATGCGCGTGCTGTCGACGCCGTGGGTGTACTGCGCGATCGCCTGCTACATCGGCGCGTTCCTGACCTGGATGACCTTGCTCGAACACGCGCCGATCGGACCGGCCTTCGCCGCGTCGCATCTGGAGGTCATCAGCGTGATGGTGCTGTCGTGGGCGATCTTCGGCGATCACATCGGCACGCCGCAGCTGGCGGGCGCTGCGCTTATCATCGCCGGCATCGTCTGCCTCGCGATCAGCGAAACCGATGGCGAAAAGCCACCCGCCTAGCATCGAAATTCCACCGACCGCCGGACTGCCGCCGCGCTGGGGCGACGTGCTGCTGCTCGGTGGCACGGCGACGCCGGGCGATCTCGCCGCGCACGCGGCGGCGTTTCTCGAAACCGATGCCGTACAGCTCGAATGCTCGGGCACGGCCAGCCTGGTCGTCGCGTTGACGGCACTGCATCGGCTGAGCGGCCGCCGCGTCGTCGTCGTGCCGGCGTATACCTGCCCGCTGGTCGCGCTGGCAGTCGCACAGTGCGGGCTCGAGTTGCGCCTGTGCGACCTGGCGCCCGCTTCGATCGACTTCGATGCCGCGCAGCTCGCGCAGGTGTGCGACGGCGACACGCTGGCAATCGTGCCGACGCATCTGGCCGGCCGCGTCGCCGATGTCGACACGGCGGTGAGGATCGCGCGCGTGGCCGGCGCGTTCGTGATCGAGGACGCCGCGCAGGCATTCGGCGCGCGCCGCGACGGCAAGCCGGTCGGGTTCGAAGGCGACGCCGGCTTCTTCAGTCTCGCCGTCGGCAAGGGACTGACGACGTTCGAAGGCGGCGTGCTCGTCGCACGCGATGCGCGCCTGCGCGAGGCGTTCGCGCGCGTCAGCCGCGAGATCGTGCCGCGGCAGCCCGGCTGGGAACTCAAGCGCTCGCTGCAGCTGCTCGGCTATCACGCGTTCTATCGGCCCTCGCTGCTGCGCATCGCATACGGTGCGCCGCTGCGGCGCGCACTGCGCCACGGCGACTTGATCGGCGCCGTCGGCGACGACTTCGGACCCGAGATTCCGCTGCACACGCTGGGTCGCTGGCGCCAGTCGGTGGGCGCGCGCGCATTCGCGCGACTGCCGCGCTTCCTCGATGAATGCGCCGTCCAGGCGCGACGGCGCAGGCAGCGCCTGGCGACGATCGCACACGTTGCCGTCATCGATGATCCGCCCGGCGCGCACGGCACCTGGCCGTTCCTGCTGCTCGGATTGCCGAGCGAAACGATGCGCGACGCGGTCCTGCAGCGATTGTGGGGCGCCGGTCTCGGCATCAACCGGCTGTTCATCCACGCGCTGCCGGACTACGACTATCTGCACGCCATCGTCGGTACGCACGCGGTGCCGAACGCACGCAGGTTCGCGGCGACCACGTTGACGGTGTCGAACAGTCCGTGGCTCGGCGATGAGGCGTTCGAGCGGATTTGCGCCGTGCTCGAATCGCTGCCCGCGTAGGCGGCGCGCGCGCCGGCAGTTACTTCGTGCGCAGCGTGCTAGCGAACGGCGTCGGCGCTCGCGAGGGCCAATGCTTCGATCTGCGTCTCGATCGCGCCGACGAACGCGTCCGGCCCGGGCCACGGCGTGATGCGGCCCAGCTTGCGCGAGCCGCGGAACACAAAGAACGCCGGGACGCCATGCAAGCCGAAGCGCGTCGCGAGTTCAGGCTGCTCGTAGACATTGCCGTGCAGCCAGCGCACCTCGGGCCAGTGGAAGCGGTGCGCGGCCTGCAGCATCGCGCGCTTGGCGATATCGCAGTTCGGACAATCATGTCCCCACAGGAACAGAATCGTCAGCGGCGTGGACGCGTCGGCGAGCGCAGCGTCGAGATCGCTCGAACGCACGCGCTGCATCGGGAACTTCCAGAAGAAATCGGGGACCGTCGTTTCGCTCATCATGCGTCCCGGCTCGCTTGTGCAATGCGGCCGAGCAGGCGCAGGTTCAAGGCGTGCTGCTGCGCCTGCCACGCGGCGAGTTGCGCGGCGTCGATCTCGGGCTGCTCGTCGAGCGCGCTGAGCCTGCGCTTCCACCACGTGCGGTAGCGGTAGGCGGAGATGTCGCCGGTGATATCGCTGCCGATGATGCGCCCGTGCAGCGCATCGATCACGCACAGGAGGTCGAGGTCGCTGAGGCGGCCCTGATCCCAGTTCGTGCGCGCGACTTCTGGGCTCAGCACGTCTTTGTCGATGGACAGGTACACCGGCAGGGTCGCGGCGCTGCGCGACTCGACGAAGCGCTCGATCAAGGCCGCGGGCGTGTCGAACGGCCGGAACGCGGCGCCGAGTCCGACGCGCGAGGCCCAGCGCGTATCGACGCCGACGGTCCAATAGGTCAGCTTGCCGCGGCGCAGGGGCGTGAGGTAGTTCTCCCACGCGTGCGCGGCGGAGACATCGCCCGAGCTGATGCCGAGCACGTGGACGTGCGCGACGTGCGGCAGCAGGGCGACCTTGCGCACCCACGAGCCGCAATGCACGCCGAACGGGAAGCGCATGTTGTCCGGATGGTTGTCGAAGACGACCACCTCGAACGGGCCTTGCGCGGCCTGGCGCTCGACCAGCGGCCAGGTCAGATGATGATAGTCGCCGCTGCCGAGGAAGACGGTGCCGTAGTCGGCGGGCAGTTGCCGTTCGATCGTTCCGGCGACGGCGCGAAAGCGGCGCAGGCTGCAGCCGAAGCGGATCGACTCCTGCCATTCGGCAAGATCGATGACGCGCGCGCCGGGAAGCG
>DASWPR010000006.1:0-7500 GCA_036398455.1 Dokdonella sp. | reverse complement strand
AAGATCACCGCGATGACCAGCAGCACGGTCAGGCCGAGGGTGAACTCGACGTCTTCGACCGAGGCGCGGATGGTGATCGTGCGATCGGAAAACACCTGCAGGTGCACGTCCGCGGGCAGCAGGGCTTGCAGCGACGGCAGTTGCTTGTCGATCTCGGCGACTGTCTGCACGATGTTCGCGCCCGGCTGGCGGCGCACGTCGAGCAGCACGGCTGGCTTGCTGTTGGCCCATGCGGCGAGCTGGTCGTTCTCGACGCCGTCGATCACCTGCGCGATGTCGGACAGGTGCACCGGCGCGTTGTTCTTGTAGCTGATGATGGTGGAGCGGTAGTCCTCGGCGTCGGCCAGCTGGTCGTTGGTGCCGATGCTGAAACTCTGCACGGTGCCGTTGAGGCTGCCCTTCGGCGCGTTGACGTTGGCCTGTGTCAGCGCCGAACGCACGTCTTCCATCGTGAGGCCGAGGCCGGCGAGCTGGGCCGGGTTGACCTGCACGCGCACGGCCGGGCGCACATTGCCGGCGATGCTGACCAGGCCGACGCCGCTGATCTGCGACAGGCGCTGCGCGATGATGCTGTCGGCATAGTCGTTGACCTCGCGCAGCGGGCGCGTGTCCGAGGTCAGCATCAGGGTCAGGATCGGCGCGTCGGCCGGGTTCACCTTGTTGTAGACCGGCGGGTACGGCAGGTTGGTCGGCAGGGTGCCGCGCGCGGCGTTGATCGCCGACTGCACGTCCTGGCCGGCGGCGTCGATGTCGCGGCTCTTGTCGAACTCGATGATGATCGTCGAGAGGCCGGCCGAGCTGTCCGAGCTCATCGTGGTGATGCCGGAGATCTGGCCGAACTGGCGCTCCAGCGGCGTGGTCACCAGCGAGGCCATGGTCGAGGCGCTGGCGCCGGGGTACTGCGTCGTCACCACCAGGCTCGGCGCGTCGATGTCCGGCAGCGCCGCAACCGGCAGCGCGCGATAGCCGATCAGGCCGACCAGCAGCAGGGCCACCATCAGCAGCGACGTTGCGATCGGGCGCTGGATGAAGATCGAGGAAAAGCTCACGAGCACGTCCTGCCGTTCGTCACGCCCGCATTACCCGCCACGCTTGCCGCCGCCGCCACGACGCTGCGGCTGGCTCTTGTCCTGTTCCTTCAGCTTGGCGAGCTCTTCCGCGCTGGTCGCCGGCGGCGCTTCGCCGGGGGCGAGCGCCTGCACCTTGCTGCCCGGCTTCAGGCGGAACTGCCCCTCGGTGACGAGCCGGTCGCCGACGGCGACGCCGCTGCCGACCAGGCTGCCGTCATCGCCGGCGTCGCCGATGATGATGACCGGCTTCATCGCGACCGTGTTGTCGGGCTGCAACGCGTAAACGTAGCTGCCATCCGGTCCGCGCTGCACCGAGGTGACGGGCACCACCAGGCCGGCCTTGACCGTGCGCGTCTGCACGCGCACGTTGACGAACTGCCCCGGCCACAACGTGTTCTTCTCGTTGCTGAACTCGGATTTCAGCTTGAACGTGCCCGTGGTCGTGTCGATCTGGTTATCGATCACCTTCAGCTCGCCGGCGGCGATCACGTGCGAATCGGTGCGATCGAGCGCGGTCACCGCCAGCGCCGCGTCGGACTGGCCGCTGCGTACTTCTTCGAGGTTTTGCTCGGGCAGGGTGAAGATCACGTTGATCGGATGCACCTGCGTCAGCACGACGAAGCCGGTGCTCGCATTGGCGGTGACCAGGTTGCCGACGTCGACCTGGCGGATGCCGGCGATACCGTTGATCGGCGCGATGATGCGCGTGTAGCCGAGCTGCACTTTGGCGGAGGCGACCGCGGCGGCATCGGCGGCAACCAGGGCCTCCTGCTGCGCGACCGTCTGGCGCTGGTTTTCCAGATCCTGGGCGGCGACGAAGTGCTGCTTGATCAGGTCCTCGTAGCGGCGCAGCGTGCTCGCCGATGCCGACAGCTGGGCCGCGTCCTGCTTCTGCTTGGCGACCGCCTGGTCGAGGGATGCCTGGAACGTGCGCGGATCGATCTGCGCGATCACGTCGCCCGTCTTGACCTCCTGTCCTTCCTTGAAATTGATCGACTGGATCTGCCCGCTGACCTGCGCGTTGATGGTCACCGTGTTCAGCGCCTGCACGGTGCCGAGCGCGGTCAGATAGATCGGCACGTCCTTCTGTTCGACCGGCATCACGGTCACCGGCACCGCCGTGTCGGCGCCATCGGCGCCACGGCCGGCGCGGCCTTGGCCCGGGGCCGTGCCCGTCGCCGCATGCGACTGCCACACGCGCCAGCCGATCACGCCGGCGACGACCAGAACGAGGATGAGGAGCGCGAGCTTCCAACGCGACATGCAGACGGGTCCTTGGGGCATCAGGGAGCGCCGGCGAGATCCGTCGCCTTGCGCAGACATGTAAAGGCTAGCAGCAGCACGGAGACACCGGCGTTGCTGGCGCGTAAATGCGTCTTTACATGCACATTTGTACGGCCCCTGCAGCCTTCGATGCCGGCGCCGGGAAGCGAGTTCCTTGCGCGCCGGCCGTCGCGGTTGCGCCAGCGCCCGAACATCATGGCCTGAAACGCCGTTGGGCGCGCCGGAATTCGTCGAAAGCCGCGCCCGCGACGCGGCCCGCTGCGGCAACTGCGGCAGCCTTGCGCGACCTGTGCGGCCCGTGCTGCGCCCGCCGCCGCGATGTGACAGGGGATTTATGTTGCGTTGCGGTTTGCGAATTCGGACCGATCGGACCACGCTTGCGCCCCCTGGCAGGAATTTCTCCCGCCCCCCGCTTCCGATGGATGAAAGCGGGTGGCGCAGGCGTCCCGGACGCACTGCCGGTCAATCAAGAGGACTTTCCATGGGCGACTCGGCACTGGCCGTACGACACGCGTCCCGCGTGATCAAGTCCGTGCGTGGCGAACACTCGGCCACCCTGGCGCCACACGTGGTGCGCTCCTGGAACCGCTGCCTGACCGAATACGGCATGGAGCCGACCGGCGCACGTGCGACCCACGTGCTCGATGCCGCACACCTGCGCGAGCGCCAGCAGCGCATGGGCGACCTGCTCGGCGTGGCGCGGGCGGAAATGGAAAGCCTGTACGACCAGATTTCCGGGTCCGGCTACGCGGTGATCCTGGCCGATGCCGACGCCACCATCCTGCACACGATCACCGATCCCACCCTGAAGCGCGAATTCCGCCATGCCGGGCTCTGGCTCGGCGCGCTCTGGGACGAACGCCACGAAGGCACCAACGGCATCGGCACCGCGGTCGCCGAGCGCGGTTCGGTGACGGTGCATCGCGACGAACACTTCATGGGCTACAACGTCACGCTGTCGTGCTCCGGCGCGCCGATCATCGATGCGCACGGCGGCGTGCTCGGCGTGCTCGATGCCTCGTCGGCCAACTGCAGCGATACGCGCCTGATCCAGCGCCACACGATGGCCCTGGTCTCGATGTCGGCGAACCTGATCTCGCGCTTTCATTTCCTGCGCGAATTCCCGCAGGGCTACATCCTCCAGTTCCACAGCCGTCCCGAATTCGTCGGCCTGCTGCACGAGGCGCTGATCGCGATCGCCGGCGACGGCACCGTGCTCGCGGTGAACGACAGCGCGCTCGCCCAGCTCGGCCATCCGGACCGCAGCCGCCTGGTCGGACGCTCGATCGAGTCGGTCTTCCAATTCGCCTACTCCACGCTGGAGCAGCGCGCCGCCACCGATGCGCGCACGATCTGGCCGATCCGCGACGTCGAGCACGGCCGCCGCTTCTATGCGCTGGTACGCGCGCCGAACCAGGCCGGCGCACGCGCTCCGGCAAGCGGCGACGGCGTCGCGCGCACGGTTTCGCTCGGCGCGGGCGACCACGGCGGCCGCCGCCATGTCGGCAACGATCCGTCGATGCAGCACAACCTCAACTGCGCGCAGCAGCTTTTCAGCAAGCGCGTGCCGATCCTGCTGCAGGGCGCGACCGGCACCGGCAAGGAGGCGTTCGCGCGCGTGCTGCACAACTCTGCCGCGTGGGCGGGCAAGCCCTTCGTCGCGGTCAATTGCGGCGCGATTCCCGAGTCACTGATCGAAAGCGAACTGTTCGGCTACACGCGCGGCGCATTCACCGATGCGGACCGTCACGGCCGTCCGGGCAAGATCCTGCAATCGAGCGGGGGCACCTTGTTCCTCGATGAGATCGGCGACATGCCGCTGACCTTACAGACGCGCCTGCTGCGCGTGATCGAGGAATTCGAAATCGTGCCGCTGGGCGGCGATCAGGCGATCACGGTCGACCTGCACGTGATCAGCGCGAGTCATCGCGACATCCGCCAGATGGTGCAGGACGGCGAGTTCCGCGAAGACCTCTACTACCGCTTGAACGGCACCACGCTGAACCTGCCGCTGCTGCGCGACCGCGCCGATCGTGCCGAACTGGTCGACGTGCTGCTGCGTGAGGAAACCCGCGACGGCGATCCCGTGCGCATCCAGCCGGACGCGCTGCACGCCCTGCTGTCGTATCACTGGCCCGGCAATATCCGCCAGCTGCGCAATGTGCTGCGCACGGCCGCGGCGCTGTGCAGCGAAGGCGCGATTCGCCTGTCGAACCTGCCGCAGGAACTGCTCGACGAAGCCGCCGAAGGTCTGCCGGCGCCCGACCTGCCGATCACGATGAACCTGTCCGCGACGGCGGCCAGCGCCCTGGACGCGTGCTGCCGCACGCCGCTCGACACCGCCGAGCACGCGACGCTGCTGCGCGAGCTGGAGCGCAATCGCTGGAACATCACGCATACCGCCGATTCGCTCGGGGTCAGCCGCAACACGCTGTATCGCAAGATCCGCAAGCACCAGATCCCGCTCGCCGAGTAGCCGCCTGCACACGCCGCGCGTTGCGCGCGGCGGCCGTCGCGGGCGGCGCCATCGTTCACGATTTTCGCTAGACCGGCCGCGCCGGATCGCCTGCTAGCATCGTCGGCTGGATGGCGTTCGCGCAGTGCGCGAATGCCGTGGCACGCAACGGCACCGGGTCAGGGCGAATGCATCGATTGAAATGGAGCGCGGGCGCACTCCTGTGCACAGGATTCGGATGGATGGGTGCAGCGTCCGCCGCGGCGGATTCCAGCGCGCCCGATGCGAGCCTGCCGACGGTGGTCGTCACCGCGACGCGCACCGAACAGTCCGCCTACGACATACCCGCCTCGATCGACTCGGTCAGCGTCGCCGACCAGCCGGACAAGCTCGGCGTGAATCCGTCCGAGTATCTGGCCACGATCCCCGGCCTGCTCGCGCGTGATCGCCAGAACTACGCGCAGGACGAGCAGATCTCGATCCGCGGCTTCGGCGCGCGTTCTACATTCGGCGTGCGCGGCGTGCGCCTGTACACCGACGGCATCCCGGCGACGATGCCGGACGGACAGGGCCAGGTATCCAATTTCAATCTCGATTCGGCCGAGCGCATCGAAGTGCTGCGCGGACCGTTTTCGGCGCTGTACGGCAACTCGTCCGGCGGCGTCATCCAGATATTCACCGCCGACGGCAGCGATCCGCCCGAAGTCGACCTCGGCATCGCCGGCGGCAGCTACGGCACGCTGCGCGCCAGCGCGAACGCGCGCGGCGTTGCCGGGCCGGTCGACTACAACCTCGACGTCACTCATTTCCAGACCGACGGCTACCGCGACCACAGCGCGGCCGAGCGCGAATCGGGCAATGCCAAGCTCGCCTTCAAGATCGGCGACGGCGGCAAGCTGACCCTGATCGCGAACACCGTGGCGCTGCCCGGCGCGCAGGATCCGCTCGGCCTGACGCACGCACAGTTCAATGCGGATCCGACCGGCGTCGCCGCCGTCGCCGAGCAGTTCAACACGCGCAAGAGCGTGCACCAGGAGCAGGGCGGCGCGATCTACGAGCAGGATATCGGCGGCGGCAGCTCGCTGCGCGTGCTCGGCTACTACGGTCACCGCGATGTCGAGCAGTTTCTCTCGGTGCCGGTATCGGCGCAGGGCAATCCGCTGCACTCCGGCGGCGTCGTCGACCTCGGCGGCGACTACGGCGGCACCGACCTGCGCTGGATCTGGAAGGGCGACCTGGCCGGCCGGCCGTTCGAGATCGCCACCGGCGTGAGCTGGGACAAGCAGGACCAGCATCGCCAGGGCTTCGAGAACTTCGTCGGCGAGGTGCTCGGCGTGCGCGGCGCCCTGCGCCGCAACGAGGACGACAGCGTGTTCGACTTCGACCAGTACGCGCAGGCGACCTGGCGCTTCGCCGATGCGTGGTCGCTGACCGCCGGCCTGCGCCACAGCGAGGTCAAGTTCGATTCGGTCGATCACTTCGTCACCGCGACGAATCCGGACGACAGCGGCCGCGTCGACTACAGCGCGACGACGCCGGTCGCCGGCTTGCTCTATCGCGCGGCCGACTGGGCCAACGTCTACGCCTCCTGGGGCAAGGGCTTCGAGACGCCGACCTTCAACGAACTCGGCTACCGCGCCGACGGCGGCGCCGGCCTCGCGTTCAACCTGGTGCCTTCGCGCAGCCGCAACAGCGAGCTCGGCGTGAAGATGCGGCCCACGCGCGATATCGACCTCAACGTCGCGGTGTTCCGCGCCGATACGCAGAACGAACTGGCGATCGCGACCAGCAGCGGCGGCCGCACGACCTACCAGAACATCGGCAAGGCGCGCCGCGACGGCGCCGAGGTGTCGCTGGCCTGGCGCTTCAGCGAGCTGTGGAAACTGCAGCTCGCCTACACCTATCTCGATGCGACGTTCCGCTCGCCGTTCCTCACCTGTACCTCCTCGACCTGCACCACGCCGAACACGCCGGTCGCCGCCGGCACCCGCATCCCGGGCATTCCGAAGCAGGATTTCTACAGCGTGCTGAGCTGGGGGCGCGACATCGGCTGGCGTGCCTCGGTCAATGGCAACTACGTGAGTTCGGTCTCGGTCAACGACATCGGCAGCGACGCCGCGCCGTCGTACTTCATCGCCGGCGCCGATATCGCGTACGGTTTCAACGTGTCATCGGGCCAGTTGCGCGCGTTCCTGCGCCTGGACAACGCGTTCGATCGCCAGTACGCCGGCTCGGTCATCATCAACGATGCGAACGGGCGCTACTTCGAGCCGGCGCCGGGCCGCACGGTGATGCTCGGGCTGCAGTGGCAGTGGTCGCCCTGAGCGCGCGAAACGACGTCATCGCAACGGCACTCCGGAAAATCAGCGCTTCAACGCGCGCGAGAACGCATCGGCAAACGCACTGTTCGCCGCGGCCGGCGCGGCCGGCGCCTTCTTCGGCGGCGCGCCGCGCTGGCCGCGTTGATCGGGGCGCTCGTCGCGCGGCGCGCGGGCACCGCCGCGTGCTTCGCCGGGCACGTCGTCCAGACGCATGCTGAGACCGATGCGCTTGCGCGGCAAGTCGACCTCCATCACCTTGACCTTGACGATATCGCCCGCCTTGACCGCTTCGCGCGGATCACGCACGAAACTGTGCGACAGCGCGGACACATGCACGAGGCCGTCCTGGTGCACGCCGATGTCGACGAAC
>DASWPR010000005.1:0-10339 GCA_036398455.1 Dokdonella sp. | reverse complement strand
GGCAACACGATCCGCCGCGGCGCCAACGACGACGGCATCGGCGTCGCCGGCCTGATCGAGATCGCGCGCCAGTTCAAGGCGCAGCCGGGGCCCAAGCGCAGCATCGTCTTCGGCGTGTGGACCGCGGAGGAACGCGGCCTGCTCGGATCGGAAGCGTACGCGCTCGATCCGGTGTATCCGATGGACAAGACCGTCGCCAACCTGACCATCGACATCCTGCAGACGGCGGGCAAGGCGCGCGACGTGATCCTGGTCGGCGCCGGCCAGGACACGCTGGAGGATGACCTCGCCCGCTTCGCGAAGGCGCAGGCACGCGTGGTCACGCCTGAAGGCTTGCCCGAGCGCGGCCTGTTCTATCGCGCGGATCATTTTTCGTTCGCCAAGCGCGGCGTGCCGGTCCTGCTGATGATGGGCATCGCCGGCGCCTCCGACCTCGTCGAAGGCGGCCGCGCGGCCGGACAGAAGTGGGTCGACGACTACACCGGCCACTGCTACCACCAGCCCTGCGACGCCTACGGCGCGGACTGGAACCTCGACGGTGCGGTGCAGGACATCGGCCTGATGCTCGACATCGGCCACGACCTTGCCGATTCCTCGCGCTGGCCGGAATGGAAGGCTGGATCGGAATTCAAGGCTGTGCGCCAGAAGAGCGACGCGTCGCGGCGGTGAACTGCCCGGCAGCCGACGGCGCGCAGGGGTAAACGGGCGTCCGGCGATCTTTGCCGCGCCCGCAACCTGTTGCGTGGGCATGCTCGATCGCGCGGCGGACACTAGGCAGCGCGGGTTGCCGCGAGACCGTAAACTCCGCTGCCTGCATCGGCTTCAAGCTTCGATCGATGAACGACACTGCGGCCGCTGTGATGCGGCGATTCGAAAACCTGCGTCTTCGCGCGCGCCTCTACACGCGCATCCGCGCGTTCTTCGCCGAGCGCGGCGTGCTCGAAGTCGAAACGCCGGTCCTGTCCGCTGCCGGCAACACCGAACCCAACATCGAAAGCTTCGGCACGAGCTTCGGCGGCCATGTCGACGCCGGCGCGCGCGAACGCTGGCTGCGCACCTCGCCGGAATATCCGCTCAAGCGCCTGCTCGCCGCCGGCATCGGCGACTGCTACGAACTCGGCCGTGTGTTCCGCGACGGCGAAGCGGGGCGCCGCCACAACCCCGAGTTCACCCTGCTGGAATGGTATCGAATCGGATGGGATCACCAGCGACTCATCGACGAGACCGTCGAGCTGGTACAAGCCGCGCTCGCGCTGCTCGGACGACGCGCCGACGTGGTCAAGCGCAGCTATCGCGAATGGTTCGTCGCTGAACTCCGCCTGGATCCGTTCGACGCGTCGATCGAACAGCTGCAGGCGCCGCTTGCGCGTATCCGCATCGACGCCGATGGCCTCACTCGCGACGACTGGCTCGATCTGCTGATCACCCATCGCCTGCAGCCGGCATTTGCGCGCGACCGCATCAGCGTGATCTACGACTATCCGGCGACACAGAGCGCGCTGGCGAAATTGCGCGCCGGCGAGCCTGCACTGGCCGAACGCTTCGAGCTGTACCTGGGGCCGTACGAGCTGGCAAACGGATACCACGAATTGAACGACGCGGCCGAGCAGCGCGCGCGCTTCGCCAACGACAACGCGCGCCGGCGCGCACGCGGCCAGCGCGAGCTGCCGGTCGACGAACGCATGCTCGGTGTACTCGATGCGCTGCCGGACTGCGCCGGTGTGGCACTCGGCATCGAACGCCTGCTGATGTGCCTGGCCGACACCGACGATATCCGCGACGTGCTCGCGTTCGCGTTCGCCGACGCCTGATACGGCTCAGCCGAGCGGCAGGCGCAGGCGCGCGACACAGCCGCGTGCATCGCGGCGATTTTCCAGCGTCAACGCGCCGCCATGCTGTTCGAGGATCTGCCGCGCAAGCACCAGCCCGATGCCCGAGCCGCCCGGCTTGGTGGTGAAGAACGGCACGAACAGGTTTTCGCTCGGCGGCAGGCCGGGGCCTTCGTCGATGATCTCGACATCGAGCCGATCGGCTTCGATGCGCCAGCGCAGCTGCACGCCGCCGGCTTGCGTCAGCGCGGCGTCGGTCGCGTTCTGGATCAGGTTGATCAAGGCCTGCTCGATCTGGTCCGGGTCGACATCGACGCGCAGCGCGGGACTGGCAAACACCTGCACGTCGAGGCGCTGTTCGAGACGCGCCGCGCGCAGCGCAAGCTGGTCGAAGGCGACCTCGCGCCGGTTCGGCGGCGGCAGGCGCGCCAGCGCGGTATAGCGCGTCATGAAGCGCGCCAGCGCCTCGGCGCGCACGCCGATCACGTCGAGACCGCTGCGTGCGTCGTCGCGCCAGTCCTCCGGCGGCGGCTCGCTCGCGATCAGCTTGGACACCGTGGCCGCCATCGAGCGGATCGGCGCGAGCGAGTTGTTGAGTTCGTGCCCGAGCACGCGCAGCAGGCGCTGCCAGGCGAGGCGTTCTTCTTCGCGCAATGCGCGGCTGAGGTCGCTGATGACGATCAGGTCGTGCGGGCGGCCGTTCTCGCGAAAGCGCGTGCGGCGGATTTCCCAGCGCCCGCTGCCGCCGGCAAAGCTGCGTTCGAGGATCTGCGCGTCGTGACCGGCGAGACAGTCCTCGATGGCCAGCTCGTCGGCGCTGCGCCCGGCGAGTTGATCGAAGGGTGCGCCGAGCAGGCGTTCGGCGGCGGGGTTCGCCAGCTGCAGCCTGCGCTGCGGGTCGAACGCGAGCACGGCCAGATCGAGCGCCGCGATGACCTTCGCCAGCAGGGCGCTTTTCTCCTCGACGGCGAGGCGCTGCTCGCGCAGGGTGTGCGCGAGTGCATTGATCTCCCACACCACTTCGCCGACCGCGTCGCCGCGGCGTGCGCGCGAGCCGCGCAGGCTGTAGTCGCCTTCGCGCAGTGCTTCCAGCAGGTTCGACAACGTATACAAGGGGAATACCGCGCGTCGCTGCAGCGCGAACGCCAGCGCCAGCGTGAGTACCGCCACGGCGAGCCACGTCAGCACGATCTGCCAGCGCAGGCCGTAGCTGAGCACCAGCACCACCGCGAACGCGAGCAGGCCTGGCAGCGCGACCAGCGCGATGCCGGCGAGAAGGCGGCGTTCGTAGTTCCAGCGGTGCGCGCCGGGACTCACGCGCCCGGCTGCTCGATGCCGTATTTCTGCAGGCGCCGGTACAACGAGGGGCGGCTCAGGCCGAGCAGCCCAGCAGCGCGCTGGATATTGCCGCCGGTGCGCTCCAGCGCCTGCCGCACCATGCGCTCTTCGGCTTCCTCCACGCTCAGCGATTCGCTCGCGGCGAGCGCGGCGGCGCCGCTGATGTCGTGCGGCGCCGGCGGCTTGAGATTCAGCGCATCTTCGTCGAGCAGCGCGGCGTCGGCCATCAGCGCTGCGCGTTCGATGATATGCGAGAGCTCGCGCACGTTGCCGGGCCAGGCATAGCCCTTCAGCGCGCGCAGGGCCGACGGCGCGAAACGCAGGTCCTCGCGCTGATAGCGTGCGGCGAAGCGGGCAAGGAAGGCCTGCGCGAGCAGCGGAATGTCTTCGTCGCGTTCGCGCAGCGGCGGCAGATGCAGCTCGACGGTGTTGAGGCGGAACATCAGATCCTTGCGGAACGCACCGCGCGCGACATCGGCGGCGAGATCGGCGTTCGTTGCCGAGATCAGGCGGACGTCGACCTTCAGCGTGCGCGACGAACCCACGCGTTCGAGCTCGCCGTCTTCGAGCACCCGCAGCAGCTTGGGCTGCTGCGCCGGCGGAATATTGGCGATCTCGTCGAGGAACAGCGTGCCGCCGTCGGCCAGTTCGAAGCGGCCGATGCGGTCGCTCTTGGCGTCGGTGAAGGCGCCGCGCACATGGCCGAACATCTCCGCCTCGAACACGCTTTCCGGGATGCCGCCCATGTTGACCTTGACGAACGACGCGGCGGCGCGCTTCGAGGCTTCGTGCAGCTTGCGCGCGACGACGCCCTTGCCGGTGCCGTTCTCGCCGAGGATCAGCACGTTCGCATCCGACGGCGCGACGCGCTGCAAGGTGGCGAGCAGCGTGCGCATCGACGCCGAGGCGGCGATGAAGTCTTCGTCCGCGTGCGCGCGCAGCAAGGCGTTCTCCGCGGCCAGCTTGCGTTCACCGCGGCGCGCGCGCGCAAGGGCGAGCTGATTGCCGAGCACGCTGAGCAGGCGCGCGTTGTCCCAGGGCTTCTCGATGAAGTCGCCGGCGCCGAGACGCATTGCCTCCACCGCAACGTCGATCGTGCCCCAGGCGGTCATCACGATCACCGGCAGGTCGGCATCGAGCTTCTTCAGCTCGCGCAGCAGTTCCAGTCCTTCCGCACCGGAGGTCGTATCGCGCGTGTAGTTGAGATCGATCAGGGCGGCGTCGAAGCGCTGCTTGCGCACGGCATCGAGCGCTGCGGCCGGGCCGTCGACGGCGGAGCTGCCGATGCCCTCCGCCTTCAGCAGCAGGCGCAGGGCTTCGCGGATGTCGCGCTGGTCGTCGGAGATGAGAATGCTCATGCGTGTCGCCGTCATGCGGGTCGGGTCTCGATAAGGGGTTCGGCGTCCGGCGCGACCCTGGCCGCAGGCGATTATAGGGCGCGCGCCGGCGCCGGCTGTTTTTCGACCCAGCCATCGGCCAGCCGCACGACGCGCTGCGCCTCGGCCGCGAACGCTTCGTTGTGGGTGACCTGCACGATCGTCATGCCGTCCCGATGCAGTTCATGCAGCAGATCCATGATCATGCGCCCCTGGCTGGAATGCAGCGCGCCGGTCGGTTCGTCGGCGAGCAGCAGCAGCGGCCGCGTGATCACCGCGCGCGCCACCGCGACGAGCTGCTGCTGGCCGCCGGACAGCTGGTTCGGATAGAGGTCCTTCTTGCCGACGATCTGGAAACGGTCGAGCAGGTCGCCGACGCGCGCCGCCCGTTCCTTCGCCGGCACGTCGCGATACTGCAGCGGCAGGTCGAGGTTCTCCCACACCTTGAGATCGTCGATCAGGTGATAGTGCTGGAAGATGAAGCCGATTTTCTCGCGCTGCAGCGCCTGGCGCTGCTTCGGGTTGAGCTTCTCCACCGCCGTACCGTCCAGCGCATAGCTGCCCTGCCAGTCGTGATCCATCAGCCCGAGCACGTTGAGCAGCGAACTCTTGCCGGCACCGGACGGCCCCATGATGCTGACGAATCGCCCCGCCTCGATATCGAGTTCGATCTGCCGAAGCACCCACACGCGGCCGCCGGCAAGGGGAAAGGATTTTTCGAGGTTGCGCAGTTCGATCAGGGACACGGCAATGAATTCCTGCAAGGGATGAAGCGCTTCATTCGTGCCGCAGCGCCACGATCGGATCGACGCGCAGCGCGCGCCTGGCCGGCACGGCGATGGCAAGCACGGTTGCGCCGACCAGCACCGCGAGCGTGGCGAACACGACGCCCACGCCGCCGGGCTCGATCGTACGCAGCGATCCGCTCAGCAGCCGGGCGAATGGAATGCCGAGGCCGATGCCGAGTGCCAGGCCGATGCCGAGCTGGGCGAAGCTGCGCGCGAACAGCTTGCCGAGCAGGCGTCCGCCGCGGGCGCCGAGTGCACGCCGCACGCCGATTTCGCGCCGCCGCTGATCGACGCCGAATGCAGTGACGCCGTACAGGCCGGCGCCCGCCAGCACGAGGGCGATCACGCCGAACAGGCCGAAACTTTGCGCGACGACGTGCTCGCCGAACGTGACGCTGCGATTGACCGCCGCATAGTCGCGCACCCAGTACAGCGGCGTGTCGGGATCCACGTCGCCGGCGATCTGCCCCAGGCGTGCGGCGAACGCGTTGGCGTCGCCGCGGGTACGCACCGCGATGCTGGCGATCCGGTAGGGCGCCTGCCGCAGCGGGGTCAGCAGGGTCGGCTGCGGCGTGTTGCCGGGTGCTTCCAGTTTCAGGGTGCCGAGGATGCCGACGACGGTGACCAGCGCGCCCTTCGGATCGCGCGGATCGAGACGGAAGCGGCGGCCGAGTACGGAGCCGCCGTCGGCGTAGCGTTCGGCGAACGTGCGATCGACGACGGCGACGAGTGGGCTGTCCTCGGTATCGCGCTCGTCGAAGAATCGTCCCTGTTGCAGCGCGACGCCGTAGGCGGCGGGAAAATGGCTGTCGACCGCGCCCGAGTCGACCTGCGGCAACTCGCCGTCGGCGGGTATGACGCCGTCGGGCAGCAGATCGTGCGATGGGTTGTACCAGGTGCCCGGCAGCGCGGTGCCGATCGTCGCGTCGACCACGCCGGCATCGGCGCGCAGGCGATCGGCCAGCCGGTCGTACTGGCGCAAGCGCGAGGCATCGTCCGGATAGGCGTTGACCGGCAGGCTGATGCGCGCCGTGAGCAGGTGGCCGGTATCGATGCCGAGGTCGGCGTGGTCGAGCCGGTCGATGCCTTGCACGAGCGTGCCCAGACAGATCAGCAGTGCGCACGACAGCGCGATTTCGCCGACCACCAGCACGCGGCTGGCGCGCGCGAAGAGGCCGCCGGCAATGCTGCGGCCGCCATCGCGCAAGCCGCTGCCGAGTGCACTGTCACCCGCGCGCAGCGCGGGCAGCACGCCGGTGACGAGCGCCGTCGCCAGCGCGGCGAGGAGGGCGAACAGCAGCACCGTGCCGTTGATCTCGAATCGCAGCCAGAGCAGGCTGAATTCGGATTGGCGCATCAGCGCGTGCTGCCAGTGCAGGGCGGCCAGCGCGAGCAGCAGCGCCAGCGCGGTGGCGAGGGCGCTCAGCAGCAGGCTTTCGGCGAACAGGTGTGCGATCAGGCGCGCGCGGCTGGCGCCCAGCGCGACGCGCACGGCGAGTTCCTGGCGCCGGCCGAGCGTGCGCGTCAGCAGCAGGTTCGCCGCGTTCGCGCAGGCGATCAGCAGGACCATGCCGACGGCGACGAGCATGTAGCCGAGCATGCTGCGCGCGGTGCGGTCCATCACCATGTCCGACAAAGGTTCCACGCGCGGGAGCTGGTTGCGCAGGCGTTCCGGCTCGGCACGCGCCGCGTCGGCGAACCAGCTCTCGAACGCGGCCGTCACCGCGGCATCGTGGGTGTCCGCATGCCGACGCAGCACGACCCAGTAGGCAAATTCGTCCTGTGTCATGCCGTCGGCCAACGTCGCCGGAACCCAGATCTGTTCGCGGCGCGGATAGCTGAAGTCTTTCGGCATCACGCCGATCACGGTGACCGGTTTCGCATCGACGCGAATCTGCCGGCCGACGATGGCCGCATCGCCGCCGTAGCGGCCCTGCCAGAGTTCGTAGGACAGCATCGCGACGCCCGCAGCGCCCGGGCGTTCGTCATCGGCGGCGAAATCGCGGCCGAGCAGCGGGGCGACGCCGAGCACCCGGAACAGGTTCGCACTGACGTGGCCGCCGTTGTAGCGCTCGGGTTTCTCGAGGTCGCTCAGGTTGGTCGTGTAGCGCGCCACGCCCGCGACCTGCGCGGTTGCGTCGAGCTGCCGGCGGATCTGCAGGAAGTCGCGGCTGCTGACCGGAAAGATGTCGCCGAGCCCGCCGTCGCCGTGGAATCCGGCCTGCAGCAATTGCCGGGGCTGCGCGAACGGCAGCGGTCGCAGCAGGAATCCATCGAGCAGGGCGAGCATGAAGATCACGCAGGCAAGTCCGGCGGCGAGCACGCCGACCACCAGCGCAGAGAATGCCGGCCGCGCGGCGATCGTACGCGCGGCTGTCCTGAGTTCGGCGAGCAGAGCGATCATTGGAACTCCCGTTTATTCATTGCGCAAGGCTTCCATCGGCGCCACCCGTGCCGCACGCCGCGCGGGCAGCCAGCAGGCGAAGAACGCGGTGGCGGCAAGCACGCCGATCACCAGTGCCAGGCTCGGCGGATCGATGCTGCCGACGCCGAACAGCTGGCTCTTCAGCACCAGGCCGAGCGCGACTGCGCCGAGCACGCCGAGGCCGAGGCCGACGGCGGCAAGGCGCGCACCGTCGCCGAGCACCTGGCGGCGGATGCGTGCGGCGTCGGCGCCGATCGCCATGCGTACGCCGAATTCGCTGGTGCGCTGCGCGACCGCGAACGCCAGCACCCCATAGATGCCGATCGCCGCGAGCAGCAGCGCGATCGCGGCGAATACGCCGATCAGCTGCATCGGCACGCGGCGTGCGGTCAGCGACAGCTGCACGCGCTGGTCCAGCGTCATCACGTCGAACAGGGGCTGTTCCGGATCGATCGCACGCAGCGCCGCGCGCAGGGGCTGCGCCAGCGCACCCGGATCGGTCGACGTGCGCAGCACCAGCACGGCGGTATCGCCCGGCGCCTGGCCGAAATCGAGATAGAACGTCTCCTGCTGCGCCTGCTCGGCCAGGTCGCTATTCTTCACGGTGCCGACGACGCCGACGATCGTGTACTGCTTGCCGGTCACGCCGGGGCGATCGAAATCGAGGATCTGTCCGACCGCGTCGCCGCTCGGAAAGCGCTTGTGCGCGAACAGCTCGTCGACGATCGCCACCTGGTTCCTGCTGTTCCAGTCCGCCTGCGTGAACGTGCGTCCGAGCAGCAGCGGAATGCTCATCGCCTTGAAGTAGTCCTCGTCGACCGTGCGCGCGAACGCGTGCGGTGCCGCACCTTCGTTCGGGCGGCCGGCAATCGCGTAGCTTGAGCCGGAGCTGTCGCCGGACAGCGGCCGCGCATCGGCAAGGCCGGCGGCCGCGACGCCGCTCAAGCTGCGCGCGGCTTCGAGAATGCGTGCCATCGCGGCAGCACGCGCAGCGGCATCGGGATATTTTTCGTGCGGCAGCGCGATGGCCGCGCTCAGTACGCCGTCGCTGCTGAAACCCGGACTTTGTTCGAGTACGTTGGAGAAGCTGCGCACGAGCAGGCCGGCGCTGGCGAGCAGCGCGACCGCCATCGCGAATTGCAGCACGACCAGCGCATTGCGCAGGCGGCGCGCGGCGCGGCTGCCGCTGCCGAGCCTTCCCGCTTCGCGCAAGACCTGCTGCGGCCGCGCCGCCGTGGCGGACCAGGCCGGCAGCAGCCCGAACAGCAGGCCGCAGGCGAGCGCGAGGACGACCGTGAAGGCGAGCACGCGCAGGTCGAGGTCGAGCGGAATCCAGTCCGGCAGCAGGCCGGATGCAGCGACGAGCTGGAGGCCGAGCAGCGCGATGCCGATGCCGAGCGCGGCGCCTGCGAGCGCGAGCAGCAATGCCTCGACCAGCAGCTGGCGTGCGATGCGTGCGCGGCCGGCACCGAGCGCGACGCGGATCGAGAGTTCCTTTTCGCGCGCCGACAACCGCGTCAGCAGCAGGTTGGCGATGTTGGCGCAGGCGATCAGCAGGAGCAGGCCGACCGCCAGCTGCAGCAGGACCAGTATCTGCGAATGATCGCCGGCCAGCAGGGTGCGCAGCGGCTGCGTGCGGGCGGTGAAGCCGGCCGACTGCATGAAGCGCGCGAACTGCGCGCCCTGGTCGCCGATCGCGCCGACGCGTTCGAGGTTACGGCGAATGACCAGGTCGCTTTGTGCCTGCACCTCGGCCTGCGTCGCGCCCGGCGCCAGACGCGCAACCGAAGAGGAGAATTCGTAGCCGCGCTGCAGGTCGCTCTTCTGCTCCTCGGTGAACGCGAACGGGACATACAGCGCCGTCTCGCGATCGGGAAACATGAAGCCGGCCGGCATCACGCCGATCACCCGGTACGTCTCGCCGTTCATGCGCACGCTGCGGCCGACGATGGACGCGTCGGCGGCATAGCGATTGCGCCACAGCGCGTTGCCGAGCACGACGACCTTGTCGCGCCCGAGCTGCGCCTCATCGGCGCTGAAGCCGCGCCCCAGCGCGGTGCCGACGCCGAGCGTGCTGAACAGCGACGGCGTTGCGCGGATGCCGTGGATGCGTTCGGGGGTTCCGTTTTCGGAAAGATTGAAATTGTCGCCGGTGTAGAGCGCGCTGTCGGCCAGCGCCGGTACGCCGTCGCGACGGTCGAGGTAGTCCGGAATCGACGTGCCGGCGAATGCGAGGCCCATCTTCGGGTAGCTGTTCTCGATGTCGATCAGCTGCGCATCGTCTCGATACGGCAATGGCGAGAAGTACACGCCATCGATCAGGCTGAAGACCAGGGTGTTCGCGCCGATGCCGAGGGCCAGCGTGAGGATCGCGGCCATGGCGAAGCCGGGTCGCGCGGCGAGGGCGCGCAGTCCGTAGCGAAGATCGGCGAGCAGATGATTCATGGACGGACTCCTCGAAGGCGCAGTGGGAGGGCGGCTTGCACGCGCGCGGCCGCCGCTCACGCCAGCGCGTCGCGCGGGGCGACCGCGCAGGCACGCCGCGCCGGCAGCACGCAGGCGCAGATCAGGGTGGACAGCAGC
>DASWPR010000004.1:0-2903 GCA_036398455.1 Dokdonella sp. | reverse complement strand
GAATGACGGACGAAGGGCAGCCTGGATCGGCATGACGGATCGTTTTTTCGAAGCAGCTGTTATACGCGGCGCAACGCGCCGCAAGCGCGCGCACGAGGTGGCCGCGTGATGAAGCATCTCGGCCGCGTGGCCGCGCTAGCCGGCCTGCTGGTGTCGCTCTGGCTCGTCTGGCACGACAATCCCGGCGCCGTGCTCGGTGCACTGCGCGCGGCCGGCGCGGGGCTGCTGCTGGCGGCGCTCGCACACGTGCTGCCCATGCTCGCCAATGCCTGCGACTGGCGTTCGCTGATTCGCGGCGCGAACCGTCCCGGCGTCCTCAACATGCTGCACCTCGCGTGGGTGCGCGAATCGGTCAACAGCATGCTGCCGGTGGCGCGCATCGGCGGCGAAGTGGTGTCGTTCCGCATGCTGCGGCGCTGGGGCGTGCGGCCGTCCACGGCGGTGGGCAGCATCATCGTCGACATGCAGCTCACGGTGATCAGCCAGTTGCTCTTCACGATGGTCGGCATCGGCTTTCTGTTCGCGCATGCGCATTCCGGCACGCTGCGGCTTGCCGGGCAACTGGCCTGGGGCGTGGTGGTGCTTACGCCGCTCTTCGTGCTGTTCGCGCTCGTGCAGCATGCGAGTCCGTTCGAACGCATCACGCGCGCGCTCAATCACATGACGAGCGGCAAGCTCGCCGCGCTGGTCGGCCAGTCGGCGCAGATCGATCAGGCCATCAAGCTGATCTGGCGGCGGCGTGGCGTGGTGCTGCGCTATCTGTTTTTCTGGCAACCGCTGCAGTGCTTTCTCACGTCGCTGGAAATCTGGCTGGCGCTGTATTTTCTCGGCGTGCACGTCACGCTCGTCGAAGCAGTAGTGATCGAATCGCTGATCCAGGCGATCAGCAGCGCGGCGTTCTTCGTGCCGGGTGGTCTGGGCGTGCAGGAGGGCGGCTTCATTCTGATCGGCGGCGCGCTCGGCCTCGATCCTTCCATCTGTCTCGCGCTGGCCGGCGCGCGCCGGATTCGCGATCTGGTGATATTCGTGCCGGGGCTGATTGCGTGGCAGTTCGCGGAGTCGTCGAACCGGGCGCCGCAGCGAGCGTTCGGGCGCGCGCCTTAAGCGACGAACGGCGCGCGGCGCAAGGCCCACCTGGACACTACAGTTCGCAGTACATCGGGCGCGTGGACGCGACAGAGCGCACCCTCACAAGCGAGATGCGTCGATGCGAGGCGCTCCCGCATTCTCCTCAACTCGCCTGCGCATAAGCGGGAAACGATACCTCCACCGCCAGGCCCCGCTCGCCGATGCCTTTGCCCAGACGCAGGCTCGCGCCGAAATGCTCCGCGATCCGCGCGACGATCGAAAGCCCCAGCCCGCTGCCGGTGGCCTGATTGCCGGTCGCTCGAAAAAAGCGATTCGTCAGACGGTCGAGATCGCCTGGCGCGACGCCGGGGCCGTCGTCGCGCACGGTCACCTGTACGCGGTTTTCGGCGTGCTGCACCGCCACTTCGATGCTGCCGCCGGCGCGCCCGTACTTGATCGCGTTATCGAGCAGATTGTCGAGCAGGATGCCGATCAGCACAGGCTCCGCGTTGATCTCGGCGCGCATGTCGCCGGTCAGCATGACGTGAATGTTTTTCTGCTGGGCGCTGCGCTCGTTGGCGAGCAGCGCGTTCTTCGCGACCACGGCGGGTTTGAGCGGCGCCGTCGTCATCTTTTCGTGCACGTCGAGGCGCGCGAGCAGCAGCAACTGCTCCGCGAGGCGCGCGCTGCGATCCACGCCTTGCACCACGCGTTCCATCGCGAGCCGCTGCCGCGCCTCGTCCGTTTCGGCCAGAGCCACCTGCGCCTGCACCTTGATCGCGGCAAGCGGCGTTTTCAGCTCATGGGCAGCGTCGGCGGTAAACGCGCGTTCGCGCTCCAGCGAGTGCAGCAAACGCGACAGGAGCAGATTGATCGCATCGACGAGCGGGCGCACCTCGGTCGGCGCGCGGCCGATATCGACCGGCTCCAGCCGGTTCACGTCGCGCGCGCGAATCGCGCCCGACAGCACCCTGAGCGGCGCCAGACTCCAGCCGATGCTGAACCACACCAGCACCGCCAGCACGGGCAGGGCGATCAGCGTGGGGCGGGCGATCCGGCTCGCGACGCCGCTCACCAGGTCGCTGCGCGTGTTGGCCAGTTCGAAGACGCGCACGGTGTGGCCGAGCAGGGTGTTGCGCAAGGTGAACGAGTGATACATCTGGCCGCCGAGCGTGATGTCGCGCGCGCCGCTTGCGGCCGGCACGGGCAGATCCCATGCGTTGAGGTCGCGCAACTGCGGGCTGCCGGCCAGCACTTCGCCGCCCGGGCCGCGCACCTGGAACAGCGCGTCGCGTGGCAGCGAGTCGTCGTCGTCGCTGTCGTTGGCGCCGGGCTCGCCGCCGCGTTCTTCCTCGCGCACGTCGATGCGCGCATTGGCGAGCGTGACCAGATTGCGCTGATCGAGCAGGGCGAGAATCTGCGCGAGTTCGGCGAGCCGCGCATCTTCCCACTCGCCGACTTCGCGCGTGGCCTGACGATAGCTGGACACGAGCGCGATGCCCCACATCAGCACGATGCTGGCGAGCACCAGCAGCACGAGGCGCCGGCGAATCGACGCGCCCATCATGCTTTATCCACTACGTAGCCGATATTGCGCACCGTCTTGATCAGCTTCGCGCCGAGCTTTTTGCGCAGATTGGACACATGCACCTCGATCGCGTTGCTCTCGATTTCCTCCTGCCAGCCGTACAGGCTCTCTTCCAGACGCGAGCGCGATTGCGGAATCCCCTGATTGGTCAGCAACTGCAGCAGGATCGCCCATTCTCGCGAGGTGAGCGGCACGCGCTTCGTGCCTACATCGACGGTTTGCGCGGCCGGGTTGACCGTCAGGTCCA
>DASWPR010000003.1:0-7871 GCA_036398455.1 Dokdonella sp. | reverse complement strand
AAGGAAAAAAACCGCATGAACCATCGCTTCGCATCGATCGCCGCGTCCGCTTTTTTTGTCTGGCTCGCCTTTGCCATGAGCTGCGCCGACGCGCGCCAGGGCGACGTGCCGTACAGCCTGGCCGGAGAGGCCAAGGCCGCTGCCGAACTGCCGATCATCGACGTCGCCGCCCTCGATGCGGCGCAGCGCCGCGCCGACATCGACACCGAGCAAAAGACCACCGCGCCGCGCGACAAGCGCCAGCGCGTGGCCGACGACAACGCGGTATCGGTCTCGCCGCAGCACGACGGCACGTGGATGGATCTGCCCGACGGCTCGCGGCTGTGGCAGGTGCATGTGCGCGCCCGCGGCGCCACCGACCTACGCCTTGGCTTCGACCGCTACGCGCTGCCCGCAGGCGCCACGCTGTACGTGATCGGCGCGGATCGTTACTACCAGGGTCCGTACACGATGGCCGATGCCTACGCCGGCCGCTTCCAGGCGCCGCTGGTGCCGGGCGACCTCGCCACGATCGAGCTGCGCGTGCCGGCCGGCACGGCGCTGGCCGACGACGCGCTGGAGCTGACCAGTGTCGGCGCCGGCTTTCGCGACGCGTTCGGCCGCGACGACGACGCCAAGCTCGGCAGTCCCGGCGCAGCGGGCAGCTGCAATGTCGACGTCGTCTGCCCGCTCGGGCAGCACTACTCCGACGACATCCGCGCGGTCGCCTATATCGAGTTCAAGGACGACATCGACCACGACTACTACCTCTGCAGCGGCACCCTGCTCGCCGACGTGCCGCGCGATCATCGCAACTTCTTCCTGACCGCGGCGCATTGCATCGACAGCGCCACGGAAGCGGCCTCGCTGATCGCCTACTGGAACTATCAGTCGACCCGCTGCGGATCGCTGGCCGCGCCGGCCAGTGGATTCTTCAACGACGACCAGCATGGCGCCGCGCTGCGCGCGACCCGCGCCGATGCCGATTTCAGCCTGCTCGAATTGAGCCAGGCGCCGGATCCCGCCTGGAACGTCTACTACGCCGGCTGGGATGCCGCGGGTGCGCCACCGGCGGGCACCATCGGGCTTCATCATCCTCATGGCGACGTCAACAAGATTACCGCCGGCCCCGCACCGGCCACCACCGACAACTGCATCGGCACCGGCGGCACCAGCACGAACACGCACTGGCTGACCGGCCCGTATTCGCAGGGCACCACCGAAGGCGGTTCATCCGGCTCCGGCCTGTTCGTGCTGTTCGGCGCCGGCGGCCCAGCGCGCCGCCTGATCGGTACCTTGTCCGGCGGCGACGCCGCCTGCAACGGCACGCTGCCGAATGCGGAGAACGACTGCTACGGCAAATTCGCGGTGGCCTGGAACGGCCCCAGCGCAGCGACGCGATTGCGCGACTGGCTCGACCCGGCCAACAGCGGAACGACGGGACAGGATGGCGGCGACACGCCTGCGCTGAGCGTGCCGGGACATTCCCGGCATGCCTTCCCCGTGCACTTCATCCGGCTGCAGGCCGCGCCGCCGTCGGCGGATTGAACGCGATGCTGATCGACTCGCACGCGCACCTCGACGCCGCCGAGTTCGACGCCGACCGCGACGCCGTGATCGCGCGCGCACGCGCCGCCGGCGTCGCCGCGCAGGTGATTCCGGCAATCACGCTTGCTGGCTTCGCCAAGCTGCGCGATCTGTGCGCCGCGCAGACCGGGCTGCATCCGGCCTACGGCCTGCATCCGATGTATCTGGCCGAGCACCGGCCGCACCACCTCGATGACCTGCGCGGCTGGATCGAGCGCGAGCGTCCGGTCGCCGTCGGCGAATGCGGCCTCGATTTCTTCGTCGAAGGTCTCGACGCGGACCTGCAGCGCGACTATTTCCAGCGCCAGCTTGAACTGGCGCGCGACTTCGAGCTGCCGCTGATCCTGCACGCACGCCGCGCCGTCGACGAGGTCATCGCGACGATCCGCCGTGAGGGTCCCTTGCGCGGCGTCGTGCACAGCTTCTCCGGCAGCGTCGAACAGGCGCGTCAATTGTGGAAACTGGGATTCTGCATCGGCATCGGCGGACCGCTGACGTACGAGCGCGCGCGACGCCTGCGCGAGATCGTAGCGTCGATGCCGATCGAATTCCTGCTGCTCGAAACCGACGCGCCGGACCAGCCGCTCAGCGGCCATCGCGGCGAACGCAACGAGCCGGCGCGCCTGCGCGAGGTGGCCGAGGTGGTCGCCGCGCTGAGGAACGAAAGTCTCGACGCGGTGGCCGCCGCAACCTCGAACAATGCCGCCCGCCTGTTCGGCCTGCGCAGCGACTGAAACGCGCTTCGGCGTGCAGGCGCCGCGACATCGCGAGCGATATCGCGGCGCATCCGGCAGCGCTCAGCGCACGGCGTCCGGCGCTGCTTTCAGTTCGAAGCCCGGGGCATCACCGGCGGCGAGTCCGCTGGCGATGTCGAGCGGCCGCGCCGCGCCGTCCAGACGCAGCATCCATCCCTCGGCACCTGCGGTCAGGGCGAGGCGAAGTTCCGCCCCCGGCTCGGTGGCGACCCAGGCGCTGACGTGCCCGGCAGACGCGCCGGCGAGCAGGCGCACCCAGGCGTGGCCGCGGAAGATCAGGCGCTGCAGGCGGAATTCGCTGCCTGCAGCGTGGCCGCTGAGCAACGCCGCGATCGGCGCGCCGCCCGCCTGCTTGGGAACATTCACCGTAATCGCGTCGCCGCCGCGCAGCCGCTGTGCCAAGGCCGTCAGTGGCGGCATCTGCCAGGGGATTTCGATGCTCTGCGCGCCGTCGTCGCCGACTTCGAAACCGGTGCGCAGCAGCACCAGCCAGTCCAGATCGCTGGCCGTGTGATGGGTCGGATCGGGATCGCTCGCACTGCTCAGCGAAACGACGTTGTCCACCGAGCCGTCCGGGCTGTCGGCCAGTACCGGGGCGGTCAGCATCCAGCTCACGCTGGCCTGCGCCGGCACGACCACGCCGCTGTCGGCCAGCGCCCCGCTTCCGCTCGGCGTGCAGCTGACGCCCGCATCGCCGCCGAGGCACACCCACTGTGCCTGCGCGATATCGAGTTGCGGCGGGAATGCGTTGGCGACACTGACGTCGTTCGCCGTCGAAGGCCCGGCGTTGTGCACGCTGATCGTGTAGTCCAGCGTCATGCCGTAGCGCGCGTAGTCGCGGCCGTCGTCGATGCCGATCGTGAGGCCGCTCGACTGCACATTGGTCAACTCGAAACTCGCCGTGGCGCCGACGCCGCTCACGCTGGCGACCACCGCGTAACTGCCGGGCGTGCCATTCGCCGTAGCAACGACACCGACCATGCCGTTGGTGTCGGTCGTCGCCGTCGCCGACGACAAGCTGGCCGCCGCACCGTTGCCGGCCGCGTCGACGGCGAACGAAACGACCGCGCCGGCAACCGGCGTGTTCGCAGCGTCGGCGACGCGCGCCTGCAGCGGCTGGGCGAACGGCGTGTTCACCTGCGTGCTCTGGCCGCCGCCCGAAGTCGCACCGATCTGGCTCGGCGGATCGAATGCCGCATCGACCGTGCAGTTGGCGTGCACGGCGGCCGTCGAATACACGTCGCCAGCCAGACTGCCGCCGCAGCCGCTGACCGCGCCGATCGCGAAACCCGCAGCCGGCGTGACCGTGAAGGCGACGACCGCGCCGTCGTTCACCGTCTGCGGCGTCGACGGCGCCAGGCTGCCTCCGCTGCCCGCGCTTGGCGTCACCGTGAAGGTGAGCGCATTGAAGCTGGCGATGACGGTGCAGTTCGCGGTGATCGCATTCGTCGTGTAGACAGCGCCGGCGAGGCTGCCGCCGCAGGTGCCGCCGACACTGGCGATCTGGAAACCGCTGTTGGCGCTCAGGGTGAAGCTGCTCGTCGCACCGCTGTCGACGGTTTGCGGCGTCGAAGGCGCGATCGAACCGCCGGAACCCGCGCTCGGCGTCACCGTGAACGTGTTGATGGCGAAGCTGGCGATGACCGAGCAGTCCGCCGTCACGGCGTTGGTGGTGTACAGCGAGCCGGCGAGCGAGCCGCCGCAGGTGCCGCCGACATTGGCGATGTGATAGCCCATGGCCGGTGTCAGCGTGAAGGTGGTCGTGGCGCCGTCGTTCACGCTCTGCGGGGTGGACGGTGCGATCGTGCCGTTGCCGCCGGAGACGCCCGGCGTCACCGTGTGCGTGACCGGCGTGCCGCCGCAGCTGGGAAATTTGAAGCTGCCGATGCGCGTCTGCCAGTTGCCGGAGCTGCCATTGGCGCTGCTGCCGTAGTACTCGTTGATGTACCAGAACGTGCAGTCGTCGGCGGGATCGAGGCTCATCGCCGTGTAGTCGCCCCAGCGATGGCAGGCGGCGCCGCCGCAATTGTTGGTTTGCGACGCGACGCCTGCGTGGAGCACGGTTTCGGTCTGCGGCAGATTGTTCAGCGGATCGCCGGCGAGGCGCCCGGAATAGGCCACGCTGGGGAAATTCGGGCTGCTCGCATTCGAGGTGCTGTAGCCGAGTGCCATGTTGCCGCTGCCGTCGATGGCGAGGCTCGGCATCCAGCGCCACAAGGTCGTATCCGGCGCATAGATCTGCTGCTGCACCGGCGTCGTCGCGACGCTGCCGCCACTGACGTTGATCTGCGCCCACTGCGGCCGTTCCGTCGACGACGCGCTGGCCTGGGTCGAGTGCACCACCCACAGCGATTCGGCACTGCCGATCTTGCGGTACTGCACTTTCTGCATCATGCGGTCGCCGAGCGAATCGAGTTTGTTCGTCGTCCCCGGCTGCGGCACGATGTTCTGGCCCGGCGTCGTATAGCTCGCCTGGCTCACGTTCGTCGCCGCGCCCAGCACGCCGCCGGCGCCGCAGTTGGCTCCGGCGGTGAACTTGCGCACTTCGAAGGCGAACGCAGTCTGCGATTCGGAAACGAAATAGTCCGGCGTGCCGGCCGGCGGCAGCGAGCCCGCCGATGTCCCGAGCAGATTGCCCGGGATCATCGTGAACGGATCGGATGAATTGGCGATGTAGCCGATCGAACTGGTCAGCGCGGCACCGGCGTACAGGTCGGAACGGCTGAACGAAGCGAACATCGCGCCGATGTAGTTGCCGGCCGGCATCTGGAATCCGTTCGCCGCCATGTACAGGCAGTCGGTCCACACGCCGAACTTCGGATAGTCGCCGAGCGTGCCGCTCGGCGGATGCCCGCTGCCGCCGGCATCGACGCGCACCGCATAGCGATACCAGCCGCCGGCGACCGGATCGCTGGTCTGCGACACGGCAATGCATTGATAGAACGGCGCCACCGGGTTGCCGCCGCTGACCGCGAAGGCGAAATCGGTGAGGATCCAGCGGTCGGCCTGGGCGTCATGCAGCACGACCGGGTCGCCCTGGTTGTTGCTGTCGCACGGCGTGCCCGTGCCGGCACCGCTCCACAGCGAATTCTCGGTGAAGGACGCGAGCAGCGTGCCGGTCTTTGCGTAGATCGCCCAGGCGTCGTTGACCGCCTCGATGTAGTGGTTCGGTCCGACGTCGCCATTCACGTCGGGCGGCCATCCGCCGCCCGCCTGGCCGCCGGTCGTGCTCGAGTTGAAGCTGAGCCCGTCGAAATTCTGCAGCGGCGCCGGCATCGGCGCCCGCGCCACATTCGGCGGCCCTTCCGCAGCACGCAGCGAGGGCTTTTCGCCTTCGGGCTCCTCCAGTTCGTTCCAGGAATGCAGCCCGGGCGGAGCGGCGGCGCGCGGCAGGTTGCGCACATCGCCGTTGAACACGGAAGGCGCGACCTTGGGCAATTCATAGGTGCGCACTGCGCCGGTGGAAGGCGCTTCAGCCGCACTGGCGGCCGCGGCGGCCGTGCACAGCACGAAGGCGAACGATGACGCCGAGATCTTCACCCCGGGCGAACGCCAGGCGCGACGGCTGGCAGCAGCAAGCAAGGACACGCAACGCGACCACGAGCTCATGAAGACCCCCCTTGAGACTTAAGCATTCAGTCTGTAGGCGGATATTGACTAAGTCTCAGTGCGCAAACAATGACCGCTTCGTGTTTTCGCGCACGTATCGCGGAGTCGCCCTCGAAACGGGTGTTTCGCCCCTCAGGATGCCGGAGCGGCCGGCTGCGGCCGCAGCAGCCGTTCGAGCACGCGCGAGACGGCGGCAAAGGCGAACGCCGCGGTCACGTGGGTCGCAGCGCCGAGTCCGCCGCCGCAATCGAGCTTGAGCGATTCGCCCTGCTCCGGACGGGTACCGCAGACGCTGCCGTCGGCTTGCGGATAGCGCACGTTTTCGCGCGAGTAGACCGCCTGCACACCGAAGTAGCGCTTCGGCCCGCGCGGGAAGCGAAACTCCTCGCGCAGCTTCTTGCGCACCAGGGCGAGCAGCGCGTCGTGTTCGGTCCTGGAAAGATCGCGCACGGCGATCAGGGTCGGATCGGTGCGCCCGCCGGCCGAGCCGCAGGTGATCAGCGGCAGCTTGCGGCGCCGGCACCAGGCGATCAGCTCGACCTTGACGCGGAACGCATCGCAGCAGTCGACCACGATGCCGTAGCCGCGATCGAGCAGGCGCTCCAGGCTGGTCGGCGTGACGAACTCCTCGATCGCGTCCACCCCGATGCGCGGATTGATCGCGCGTGCGCGCGCGGCCATCACCGCGACCTTGGCACGGCCGAACTCGCCGTCGAGCGCGTGCAGCTGCCGATTCGTGTTGCTGATGCAGACGTCGTCCGCATCGATGATCGTCATTCGGCCGACGCCGCTGCGCGCGAGCGCCTCGACCACCCACGAGCCGACGCCGCCGATGCCGATCACGCACACGTGCGCCTGCATCAGGCGCGCGACGCTGCCGACGCCGTACAGGCGATCGATGCCGCGGAAGCGTTCTTCGACGAGCGGTTGGTCCATGAGGGCACGCAGATTACCATCGCGTTTTGCCTGGCGATGCACTTCATGCGTTATCTGATCTGCCTGATCGGCGGCGTCCTGCTCGGTGCATTGATCGCATTGACCGCAGCCAATGCCTTGCAGCGCCGCAATGCCTGGCCGCGCGCGGTGATGAATGTGATGCAGCATGAACTCGGCAGCGCGCGCGACGCTGCACGCCTCGGGCAGTGCGCCACGCCTGCTGCAAACGCCTCGACCGCGCACCTGGCCCTGCTCGGGCAGGACCTCGAGCCTGCCCTGCTCGCCGCGGGCGCCAGCGACCGCGTCTTCACGCAGTACGCCGACGACCTGCGCAAGGCGGTCGCCAAGGCGCAGTCCGCGCCCGATTGCCCGCAGCGGAGCGCCGCGCTCACCGACGTTTCCAACGCCTGCGATGCCTGCCACCGCGACTACCGCTGAGCCCGCCGGACGCACAATTTAACGCCGCCGCCCCGTTGCCGGGAATTACAAAACTCATTAGTATTGATTTTCCCGTTGACCGCGGCAGCAGGGGCGATACCGCTTCTTGACGCTTCGATCGACACTCATTGCGATCCTCGACGCAGCAATCCGGCCGCCGCCGTGCTGGACTGCCACGCCCGACACATCCTGCCTATCCTGACCGACCCGATGACTGCAGCTGTCGTCCGCCCGTTCGTTGCCCTGGCCGTCGCGCTCGCGATCGCCGGCTGTTCGATTCCCGCCAAGCCGGACCGGCCGGTCCTGCGCAACGAGGCGCCGCTGGCCGGCGTCGACGTTCCCGCCGGCGCCGCATGGCCGGAGGCGGAGTGGTGGAAGCGCTACGCCGATGCCCAGCTCGACGAGCTCGAAGCCAAGGCACTGGCCGGTTCGCCGTCGCTCGACGAGGCGCACAAGCGCTTCGATACCGCGATCCGCTCGATCGAGAACGCCCGCGCGGCCAGCGCGCTGTCCTCGCAGCTCAACGGCGAAGTGCAGCGCAACCGCCTCAGCCAGACGCTTGGCCTG
>DASWPR010000002.1:0-15188 GCA_036398455.1 Dokdonella sp. | reverse complement strand
TGGAACATCGGATCGCCGCCGGCGTCCTCGACGTCGCACGTGCCCGTGCCCTGGTGGTTCCAGATGCCCTGCAACGCTTCGTAGACGCGCGCCTGCGGATCGAGCGTCAGCGTGCCGCTGGCGCCGTCGTAGGCGGCGCTTTCGAAAACGAGCGCGCCGTTCGCGTCCTTCACCTGCAAGTTGAGCCACATGCGCCGGCCCTCGGCATAGCCGCTCGGCAGCTTGTGGCCGCTGTTGTTGGTCACCTTGACCGCGACCGCGAGCGAGCCGGCGCCGCTGCCGGGCGGCGTGTAGTTCTGGATCGTCGCCGTGACGGCGGCGGCGGTGCCGAGCAGTTCGCGCGCCCAGGCGATCGTCTGGTCGTACAGCGGCGAGCGGTCGAACCCGCCGTTGTTGTAGATGCCGTTCGCGTATTGGCCCTTGATGATGCCGGGCACCCAGGTATTGCCGCCGGCGAAGGTGTGCACCGGCAGGTTGCCGGTGCGGTTGTTGGTGCGGAACACGCAGGCGGTCGCCTCGGGGTCCTCGCTTTCAGGCATGTGGCAGTTCTGGCAGGTCTGCCCCGACGGCTGCGAATAGCTGCTCTGCTGCCATTCGTTGAAGGTGCGCTCGATCGGGAACGGCAGCGCGGTGTCGGTGCCGTCGGCGAGCTTCAGCGTGCGCAGCGGACCTGCGTCCGTGTCCGGCGTACTGACGTTGTGGCAGGTCTCGCACAGCGCGCTTTGCGTGTGGTAGTCCGAATACACCCATTCGTGCGGCGGCTGCTGGTCGGGACTGCCCTGCGGGTAGTCGTACGGGCCGCGCCGGCACGGGCCGCCGCCGGTCGGGCACGGCGTGTCGTCGACCCAGGCATTGGCGTTGTCGGTGTACGCCGGCTCGCCGCTCGGTCCGGTCGGCATCAGGCGGTGACAGAAATGGCAGGTGACGCCGCCGAAATCGCTGTTGACGTCGTCGGCCGAATCGTAGGCGCCCGAGAGCAGGCAGCCTGCTGCGCCCATCACCGGATCGTTCGGCGGATTGAATCCCGCCTTGACGACGCGGCCTTGCAGCCAGCCGCGCGGCGTGTGGCAGCGCAGGCAGTAGTCGCCGGCGCCGGCGACATCGTTGTTGGCGATATCGACGGCGGCCCAGAACAGCGGGTCGCGCGTCGCGTTCGCCATCATGCTGCCGGCCCAGCTGGTGAACGGGCGGAAGGCCGGCGCCGACGCTGGATCGCCGCCGGCGGTCGCATGGCAGCTGCTGCACTGCGACTCCGGCGCGAGGATGTCGTAGGCCAGCCCGGGCTGGGTGCCGTGCGGGGTGAAGTCGGTTGCCGTACCCGCCGGAACGAGCCGCTGCGCAACGGCCATCCAGCCGTCCGCCCGCGGCGCCGCGGCGGCGGTGCCGGCCGCAGCCGCGGACAGCACCGCGGCCATGAGGTACAGCGCAACTCGCAGTGCTGGCTTTTGCATGCAGGCTATCAGTCGAATCCGTTGGCGAAGATCGTGTCGTTCGGCAGCTGCGGCGCGAGGATCGTCAGGTCGAACGGCTGCTCCGGCTCGCTGTCGGTCGACACGCCCACCAGATGCACACTGCCACCGCTCGCGGGCGGCGCATTGGCGACGAACTCGAAGTGATACAGCGTGCCCCAGTCGAGACTGTTCGCGCCGGCGGGCGCCGTGAAGGTGACGTTGCCGTCCGCCGCGCTCGTGCTCCAGTCATTGGTCGCATCCAGGTCGGCGTCGTCGAAGCGCAGGCCGCTGATCGTCGCAGCGGCGCCGACGGGCACGCTGAAACTCTTGAAGCCATGGTTCGAATCGACCTTCACGTTCGGCTCGGTCGGATGCGCAGGATCGATCTGCACGTGCGCATAGTCGAAGTTCATCACCGCGTATTCGTAGCGCCAGCTGCCGTTTCCGAGATCGGTGGTCTTCACGGCGACGCGCGCGCGACCGCCCGCGGTCACCAGTTCCTGGTTGTCCGAATTGGCCGGCGGCGCCGCCGGGTCGACCCACAGGTTCACCAGTGGGCCGAGGGTGAAGTTCGCGCCGGGCGGCGTATCGTCGACCAGGCTGACCGTCCAGTTCGCGCCGCTCTTGTGCGGAGCGATCTCGCGATAGCCCATCGTGTTGTAGATATTCTGGTCGTCGCGCACGACGTACCAGTATTCGAAGAAATAACGCGCGCCGGTCGAGAGCGGCGGCAGCATGTCGCTCTCGGTGACGACCATGCGATTGTCGTAGAGGCTGTCGCTGATGCCGCCGTCGTCCTCGTTGCCGTCGCAGTTGGTATCGAAGACCGATTCGCAGCGCCCCCACACGGCCGTGTTCGCGATCAGCTCGGAGCGCGGACCGAGGACACCGGTCGTGTCGTTGTTGTAGACGGCGTAGGTGTCTTCGCAGGTCGGGTAGATGACGTTGCCGTCGCCGCAGCTGCAATTCCAGTTGACGGTTTCGAACGCGTGCTTGAGTCCGGAAACGCCGACCTGTTTGAGGCGGCCGTCCGCGTCGAGGCGATAGAGATTCCAGATCAGGAACGGATGCTGGTCGTTGTTGTACGGCGGAAAATCACCGCTCATCATGTAGTGCCAGGCCACGGCGGTCTGGCCGATGTTGCGCAGGCTGGAGTCCTGGTCGATGACCACGCCGCCGGTCGTACTCGACGCCGTGCACGCGGTCGGCGACGTCAGCGGCGTCTGCGCGCAGCGCTGCACCTGCACCGAGTCGTCGTGGCCGTCCCAGTTGTCTGCGCCGTTGCGATAGACCAGTTCGATGTCGGTGACCAGGCCGGGCGCAGGCCAGGTATCGGAGCACGCGCCGGCGGGAGCCGTGGCCGAACCATCGTCGTGCGACTGCGCGCTGAAATCGAGGCCGCCGACCTCGTAGCCTTCGAGCGAAGGATCGCCGAGCGCGGCAGCGAACGCGTGCGAGAAGCGCAGGTTCATTTCGCGCATCGAGAAGACATTCGGGTTGTCGCGCACGAAGCCGGGATGGGCGTGATCCGCCGTGAACCAGACGGTTCCGGCAGCGTCGGTGACGGCCAGGCCGATCCGTGTCGGCACATTCGCCTGCAGCGAGAAGCCGCGCAGGTCGATCTGCTTGCCGCCGGCATTCAGCAGCAGGCCGCCGGCGTGGCGCAATGCGCCGCCGCCGAGACCGTCCACGACCTTGCCGGTGTGGTTGATCTGCAGCGCACTCGCATCCTGCGCCGGGAACGTATCGACTTCGTACTGCTTGCCGGGCACGCCGATCGTGCGCGCGGAAGCACCCTGTACGGAGGCGACCGAGACGCCGAAGCGCGCGAGCGCATCCGGGTTCAGGTGAATCCGCGTCTGTCCGCCCCAGGCAAGCCAGGTTCCGCTCGACGGACTCGGCTGGTTGGCCTGTGAAATCACCCCCGCGTCCACCGCGGAGACACACACGAACGCACTCAACAACGCTGCGGCAACGATCGACTTGCGCATCAAGTTCCCCTTACTGCTGACTTGAGAGGGCGCGGAATCCCTTCGCACCTGGGCGGGGGGCGAGGCTAGCACAGCCATCCAGGGCCAGCGCAACTTCACCGCATGGAGGACGACTCGTTCAGCCAATCAATTGCCTTCCAAATGTAAAGACTCGCCGGAACCGAGCGTCGGCCGCGCGTGGCGCGAATGTCCAGTCGGCAGCGATGTGGCGTGCACGCCGGGTCCAAGCAGCGCCAAGGTGTACGCCTGTTCGCCCTCGCTCGCCGTCGGCGCGCCGGCCAATGCGATCGTGGCCTGCGTCGGTGCCGTGTCGGCGACGAACTCGAAGTGGTAGAGCGTGCCCCAGTCCAGCGCGTTCGCGGTGGCCGGTGCGCTCCAGGCCAGCATGCCGTTGGCGCTTGATGCGATCCAGTCGTCGGCGGCGGCACCGTCGGCACCGTCGAAACGCAGGCCGGTCACGTTCGTACCCGCCGGCAGCGGCACGCCGAAGCGCACGAAGCCGTGATTGGATCTGAGGCGCAGGTTCGGTTCGGTCGCATGCGCAGGGTCGATCTCGGCATGCGCGTAGTCGAGATTCATGACGGCGTACTCGTAACGCCAGCGGCCATCGCCGAGCGCAGTCGCCTTGACGGCGACGCGTGCACGCCCCAGCGGCGTCGCCAGTTCGCGATTCAGCGCGCTCGCCGGCGGCGCGTTCGGATCGACCCAGCGGTTGATCGCCGGCCCCTGGAAGAAATCGCGGTCGGCGGCGTTCTCGCCGACCAGGCCGATCGACCACGCCGCCGCATGCTTGGCGGGGAGGATTTCGCGATAACCCATTGAGTCGTCGAGGTCGCTGTCGTCGCGCACGACGTACCAGTATTCGAAGAAATAGCGCGCGCCCGAACTCAGCGGCGGCAGCAGATCGCTTTCCTCGACCTGCAGGCGGAACTGATACAGATCCTGCGCGCCGCTGCCCGCATCCATGGCGCCGTTGCAGTCGCTGTCCCACACCGAGCCGCAGCGGCCCCACTGGCCCGTGTGCGGAACGATCTCGCTGCGCGGGGCGAGATTCTGCTCGTCGGTGCCGCCGCCGTTGTCGTTGCTGCTGAGCGAATAGACGTCCTCGCAACCGGGCCAGATCACGTTGCCGTCGGCACAGCCGCAATTGAGGTTGATCGAATAGAACGCATGCTTCACGCCGGAGGCACCGATCTGGCGGATGCGGCCCGCGGCATCGATGCGATAGAGATTCCAGATCAGGTACGGATGCTGGTCGTTGCCGTACGGCGCGAAGTCGCCGCTGAAATGCGCGTGCCAGGGCACCGCGGTCTGGCCGGCGTTGCGCAGGCTGGCGTCGGCGCCGAGCACGAGCTTTCCGTTCGTGCTGGTCGCGCCGCAGGCGCCGCCGTCGGGCAGCGGCGGCAGGCCGCAGCGAGGCGCATACACGGCGTCGTAGAAACCGCTGAGGTTGGCGAGGGTCAGCTGGATGTCGGTGCGCAGGTTCGGCGCCGGCCACGGCGCACTGCAGGTTGCGCCGGCCTTCGCATCATCGACGTCGTCCGCACGCGCCGCCGCCTCGAACGAAAGATCGCCGACCGGATAACCGGCGAGCTGCGGACGCCCCAGCGCGTCGGCAAACTGCGCCGACAGACGCAGATTCATGTGGCGCATCGCGAACGCGCCGGAGCGATCGGCAGCGAAGCCATAGTGCGCATGATCGGCGCTGAACCAGGTGGCGCCGTTCGCGTCGGCAAGCTCGATGCCGCCCCTCACGAGTGGATTGGCGCGCAGCACGAACCCGCGCAGATCCACGCGCCCGCCGGCATGGCGCAGGATCAGGCCGCCTTGAAAACGCAGCGCGCCCTCGCCGATGCCGCCGATCTCCGCTCCCTTGCGCAGGATTTCGAGGCCGCTGGCAGGAAGCGCCGCGAAACGCGTTACGTCGTAGCGCCGGCCAGGCACGCCGGGCGCGCGCGCCGTCGCTGCCGTTGCGTTGTCGACCTGCACGCCGAGCGTCGCGAGCGCGTCGGGATTGAACGACAGCGTGGCGCTGCCGCCCCACACCCAGGTGCCCGCCGCCTGATCGGGAGCGAACGTCGAGGCCATCGCCGGTCGCGCCAGCATGGCGGCTGCCGGCATCCAGAAGGCAGCGACGAGGAGCGCGCGCCAGAACCTCACTGTGCGTCCTTCGCGTTCATGCGGGAAATGCGCGATCGAGCCATGCCGGCACCGGCAGTTCCTTCGAGCGCAGGAAGGCCGGATTGAACAGCTTGGTCTGATAGCGCGTGCCGGCATCGGCCAGCACGGTGACGATGAGGTGACCCGGCCCGAGTTCGCGCGCGAGGCGGATCGCGCCGGCGACATTGACGCCGCTGGAACCGCCGATGCTGTAGCCCTCCTCCGCCAGCAGCGCGTGCACCCACGGCACCGATTCCGCATCCGGGATCGACCAGGCATGATCGATCGGCGTGCCTTCGAAGTTCGCCGTGACGCGGCTGTAGCCGATGCCTTCGGTGATCGAACTGCCTTGGGCTTTCAATTCGCCATGGTTGACGTAGTTCGCCAGCGCCGATCCGTCCGGATCGGCGAGCGCGATGCGGATATCCGGACGCCGCGCCTTCAGCGTGCGCGCAACGCCGCCGAGCGTACCGCCGGTGCCCGCTGCGCAGACGAAGCCGTGCAGACGTCCAGACGTCTGCTGCCAGATCTCGACGGCGGTCGTGGCCGCGTGGATGTCGCGATTGGCGGTGCAGTCGAACTGATTGGCGAACCAGGCGCTGCCGGCTGCTTTCGCGTTGAGTTCATCGGCGATGCGGCGAGCGACGTGCGAGTAGTGATCCGGGTCGGTGTAGGCCACCACCGGCACGCGATGCACTTCGGCGCCGGCCAGTCGCAGCGCGTCGACCTTCTCGCGGCTTTGCGAATCGGGCATCGCGATGATCGTGCGACAGCCGCGGCTGAGTCCGAGCATGGCAAGGCCGATGCCGGTGTTGCCGGCGGTGCCCTCGACGATGGTGCCGCCGCTGCGGATCAAGCCGCGCCGTTCCGCATCGAGCAGCAGGCCGAGCGCCGTCCGGTCCTTGATGGAACCTGCCGGATTCATGAATTCGGCCTTGGCGAGGATCTCGCAGCCGGTCAGCTCGGACGGCCGGCGCAGGCGCAGCAGCGGCGTACGGCCGATCGCGGCGGCGAGGTCTGGTCGAACGTCCAACGTCATCCCTCCCTTGTCCACCAAGCCCATCCGTCGAGCACGTCCGGAGTCGGCGTGCATGCGAACGCGCTTTTCCACGCAGTCCGCGATCGATCGCGATCGACCGCCGACGATGTTCGCCTATTGCCGATCGGCTGGCAGAAGCCGCCCGGCGATCGCACGATACAACGCAGGCAGGCGTTCCAGTTCGTCGAGCGCGATGTACTCGTCGACCTTGTGGATGCTCGCATTGTTCGGCCCGAGTTCGACGACCTCGGCGCCGAGCGGCGCGATGAAGCGTCCGTCCGAGGTGCCGCCGCCGGTGCTGAGTTCAGGCTCGATGCCGCACAGCTCGCCGATCGCCGCGATCGTCGCCTCGCGCAGGGCGCCGCCGCGGGTCAGGAACGGCTCGCCCGAGAGCCACCAGTCGATGCGGCTCGCGTCGGCAGCGATTTCGATACCGTGACGGCGCAGGATCGCCTCGACGCGCTCGCGCAGATCTTCGCTGCGGCTTGCCGTGCCGTAGCGAAAATTGAAGACGGCGCGCAAATCGCCTGGAATCACGTTGTCGGCGCCGGTGCCGGCATTGAGGTTGGAAATCTGGAACGAGGTCGGCGGAAACGCCTCGTTGCCCTCGTCCCAGCGCGTGGCCGCAAGTTCGGCCAGCGCCGGCGCCAGCGCATGGATCGGGTTGCGTGCCTTGTCCGGGTAGGCGACGTGGCCTTGTACGCCGCGCACGTGCAAGCGCCCGGTCAGCGAGCCGCGGCGGCCGACGCGGATCAGGTCGCCGAGGCGCTCCTTCGACGACGGCTCGCCGACGACGCACCAGTCGAGGCGCTCGCCGCGTTCGCGGAACGTCGCGGCAACCCGGCGCACGCCATCGACCGCGCTGCCCTCCTCGTCCGACGTCAGCAGCAAGGCCACGCGGCCCGCATGCTCCGGCCGTGCGCGGACAAATTCCTCCAGCGCGACCACCATCGCGGCGACGCCGGACTTCATGTCCGCCGCGCCGCGGCCGTATAGACGTCCGTCGCGTACGCTCGGCTCGAATGGCGGGCTGCTCCACGCCTCGGGCGGACCGCTCGGCACCACGTCGGTATGGCCGAGGAACGCCAGCACCGGTCCGTCGCCGCCATGCGTCGCCCACAGGTTGTCGACGTCGCCGTAGCGCAGCCGCTCGATCGAGAAACCGGCCTGCGCCAGACGCTCGGCGATCAGCGCCTGGCAGCCGGCATCGTCCGGCGTGACCGACGCGCGGCGGATCAGTGCCTGGGTCAGATCGAACACAGTGCTGAGGCGATGCGGTGAATCATTCATCGTCGCGCGACACTCCGAACCCTTTCCTGCATTGTCCGAGCCCTCGCTTTCCACAGCGGCACCCTCGCACGATCGACGCGCGCCTTCGCCCGCAGGGACGAACGCCTTTCAAGCAAACAGCCCGGCGTAGAGCTTGTCGGTGAACCCCTGATGCACCTGACCGTCGTCCAGCACGAGCACGGGCCGCCGCACGAGTGCCGGATACTCCTTGATCAGCAAGGTCCATTCCGCATCGCTGCCGGGCGCCTTGCGTGCGTCGGGCAATGCACGCCACGTGGTCGACGAACGGTTCACCAGTTTTTCCCAGCAGCCCACCTGCCGCGCCCAATCCTTCAGCGTCGCCGGCGGCACGCGTTGTTCACGGTAGTCGACGAATTCGTAGGCGACCTTCTTGCGATCGAGCCAGTTGCGCGCCTTCTTGCAGGTGTCGCACTTTTCCAGGCCATGGACTTTCGTTGTCATGGGCAGGCTCAGGCTCGCAGCAATTCGTTGATGCCGGTCTTCGCACGCGTCTTCGCATCGACGCGCTTGACGATGACTGCCGCGTACAGGCTGTGACTGCCGTCGGCTGCCGGCAGCGAGCCGGCGACGACCACGCTGCCGCCCGGCACGCGGCCGTAGCTGACTTCGCCGGTGGCGCGGTCATAGATCTTGGTCGACTGGCCGAGGAATACGCCCATGCCGATCACGCTGCCTTGCTCGACGATGACGCCTTCGACCACTTCCGAACGCGCGCCGATGAAGCAGTCGTCCTCGATGATGGTCGGATTGGCCTGCAGCGGTTCCAGCACCCCGCCGATGCCGACGCCGCCGGAAAGATGCACGCGCGCGCCGATCTGCGCGCAGGAGCCGACCGTGGCCCAGGTGTCGACCATCGTGCCGGCGCCGACGTGCGCACCGATGTTGAGATAGCTCGGCATCAGCACCGCGTCCTTCGCCACGTGCGCGCCGCGGCGCACCAGGGCGCCGGGCACGACGCGCGCGCCGGTGGCGCGCAGGTCCGCTTCGCTGGCGCCGGCGAAACGCAGCGGCACCTTGTCGAACGCCGCCATCGGGCCGCCGTCGACGAGATGGTTCTGGCTGATGCGGAAGTACAGCAGCACGGCCTTCTTCAGCCATTGGTGCGTGTGCCAGCCGCCGTTGCCGTCGGGTTCGGCGACACGCGCGCTGCCGGCTTCGAGGCGGTCCAGGATCTGTTCGATCGCCGGACGCAGGCGACTGGAAATTTCATCGTCGGCAAGCGCGCTGCGGCGTTCCCAGGCGTCGTCGATCAAGGTTTCATGCGATGACATGCGGTGTCTCTCGAGGATTGGATTCGGGGCTGCCGAGGCTCTGCAGCAGGATCTCGCGCAGGGTCTGCTGCAGCGGTTCCATCAGCATGCGGTTGTCCTCGTCGGTGAGTATGAAGAAGTCTTCGGCGCGCTCGCCGAAGGTGGCGATGCGCGCATCGTGCACGCGCACGCGCGCCTCGCGAAACGCCTGCGCGACCTGCGCCAGCAGGCCGGGTTGATCGCTGCAGACCAGCGCCAGCTGGGTCGCTTCGCCGGCGCGGCTGAATTCGATCTGCGGCACGCGCTGGAAATGCCGCAACCGCCGCGGCAGGCTGCGCCGCGAGACGCGGGCCTGCAGGGCCGGGCGTGCCAGCACGCGTGCGAGCGCGGCTTCGAGTTCGCCGGCACGCTCCGCACTCAGCGCGGCCAGGGTGCCGGCATCGAGCACTTCGAAGGTGTCGAACACGATGCCGCGCGTCGAGGCGAGCAGGCGTGCGTCGACGACATCGAAGCCGAGGCGGTCGAGCGTTGCCGCGATCGCCGCGAACAGGCCGTCGCGATCCGGCGCATGCAGGAACACCTCGCTGCTGCCGCCGCGCGTCGAACGCGGCAGCACGGCGACGACGAGGTCGGCAGCGCCGCTGCGCTCCAGCGCATGCGCCTGCCAGGCGATCTGCTCGGGGCGATGGCGCAGGAAGCTCGCTTCCGGAAAATCGGCGAGGCGGCGCTGCGCCTGCGCGGCGTCGATGCCGTCGGCGACCAGCAGTTCCACCGCGCGTGCGCGACATGCCTGCGCGCGCGCCGCCGCGTGCGGCGGCCGGTCGAGGCCGGCGCGCAGCGAATAGCGCGCTGCCACGTACAGGTCGGCCAGCAGGCGCGCCTTCCATTCGTTCCACAGTTTCGGATTGGTGCCGGCGATGTCGGCGATCGTCAGCAGGTACAGATGGTCGAGCCGCTCGAGATCGCCGACCTGCGTCGCGAAGCGATGCACCACGTCCGGATCGGTGATGTCCTGGCGCTGCGCGGTGACGCTCATCAGCAGATGCCAGCGCACCAGCCAGGCGATCAGGTCGGTATCGGGTTCGGCCAGGCCGAGCTTGGCGCCGAACGCGCGCGCGTCCTCCTCGCCGAGCACCGAGTGGTCGCCACCGCGCCCCTTGGCGATGTCGTGGAACAGCGCGGCGAGCAGCAGCAGTTCGGGTTTGTCGAGCGCCTCGAAGGCCTTGCACGCGAGCGGGAACTCCTCGCGCGCAGCCGGTTCGGCGTAGCGCGCGACATTGCGCAGCACGCGCAGCGTGTGCTCGTCGACCGTATACACATGGAACAGGTCGTACTGCATGCGGCCGACCACGCGGCGGAACATCGGCAGGATCGCCGCGAGCACGCCGTGCCGGTTCATCCGCGCCAGCGCCTCGACCGCCGGCGCGCCGCGGCGCAGCAGCGCGAGGAAGGCCGCCAGCACATTCGGATCGTCGGCGAAACCGCCGCGGTGACGCGCCAGTGCGCGCTGCAGCAGGCGCATCGTCTGCGACGACAGGCCGCGCAGTTCCGGATGGTCGAGCAGCGCGACGAAGACATCGACCATCGCGCGCGGCTGACGCAGGAACAGATCGGCCTTGCGCAATTCCAGGCGTGGACCGAGCGCGACGAAATCCGCATCGAGGTCGCGCGGCGGCGTCTGCACCGGCTCCAGCAATTCCGTGCAGCGCTCCTTGAACTGCACGCACAGGCGTTCGGCGATCGTCGCCGCGCGGTAGTAGCCCTGCATGAACTGCTCGACGGCGAGGTTCTTCTCGTGCTCGTCCGCGTAGCCGAGATCGGCGGCGAGGCGGCGCTGGTGGTCGAACAGCAGGCGTTCCTCCGGCCGGCCGGCGGCCAGGTGCAGCGCGAAACGATCGCGGTAGAGCGTGGCTTCGGAACGTTCCAGCGCGGCGCGCTCGGTGGCGTCGAGCAGGCCGTGTTCGACCATCGCGGCGAAGTCGCCGGCGCCGACGATGCGGCGGCCGAGCCAGCGCATCAGATCGAGCGTGCGCAGCCCGCCGGGACCTTCCTTCAGGTTCGGCTCGAGGTTGTAGGTGGTGTCGTTGTAGCGCGCATGACGCGCGATCTGCTCGGCGCGCTTGGCGGCAAAGAATTCGGCCGGCGGCCACAGCGCCGGGTCGGACGTGATCGCCGCCAGCGCAGCGCCGAGCGCGGCGTCGCCGGCCAGCACGCGCGCATCGAGCAGGGAAGTGAACACGCTGACGTCGGTCGCCGCCAGTTCGCGGCATTCGGCCGGCGTGCGCACCGCATGGCCGGGCTTGAGGCCGAGGTCCCACAGGCAGGTGAAGAACGCCTCGAACGCGCGCGCCTGCCGCGTCGCACCCGCCGGCTGCACCAGCACGAGCAGATCGACATCCGAATGCGGGAACAGCACGCCGCGGCCGAAGCCGCCGACGGCGAACAGGGCGCAATCGGCCGCTTCGCCGACGCAGGCCTGCCACACATGCACGACCACGTTCTCGATCGCGCGCGAACGCAGGCGCACCAGCTCGCGCGCATCCGCGCCGGCGCGAAAGGCCAGCGCGAGACTGCGGTCGACGTCATCCAGCACCTGGCGCAGCGCCAGCCGCGCTTCGGCCGAGACGCCGCTGCGCGGCATCGCCGGCGGCAGGCGCGGAAGGTCGGGCAGGATGGATGACGAAGAGGAGGTCACGAGGAGCGTCGGCCGGAGCGGAGGGGGCGGACCTCGACTGTCAAAAGTCGAGGCTCAAAAGTCAACAAGATCCGGCGGCTGGCAAGGCGATCCTGGCAAAGCCATCCCGGCTGAAGCGTCTTCTGCGTCGCGCCGCCGGGTCACCGCGCGCAGCCCTCATGTCGCTGCAAGCTGGAATCGATCGGCTCCGATGCACCCAGCTGGATCCCGGCTTTCGCCGGGATGACGGCGTGATGTGCCGGAGGGCGGTATGCCGGCGTGATTCCGCCGGTTGCGCGCCCTCGGCGCCGCGCGGCCGCCGCAACGATGATCGCCGGTGTGCCGATCGGGGCCGACACGCCACTCAGCGCGCTCCCGGCGGGCTGCGCGCGCGAGCGCAGCGACGCGCTACGCGATTCCGCATTCGACCGCCCGGCTTGCCTATGCAGCGGTCGGCCAGGCCGTCAGGATCTCGTAGCCGTCGTCGGTGACCGCGATCGTGTGCTCCCACTGCGCCGACAGCGAATGGTCCTTGGTGACGACGGTCCAGCCGTCCGGCAGCAGGCGCGTCTGCGGCTTGCCGGCGTTGATCATCGGCTCGACCGTGAAGGTCATGCCCTTCTGCAGCTTCATGCCGGCGCCGGCATGGCCGTAGTGCAGCACCTGCGGGTCTTCGTGGTAGATCTGGCCGATGCCGTGGCCGCAGTATTCGCGCACCACCGAGAAGCCCTGCGCCTCGGCGTGCTGCTGGATCGCGTGGCCGATGTCGCCGAGCGTAGCGCCCGGGCGCACCTGTTCGATGCCGAGCAGCATCGCCTCCAGGGTGGTGTCGACCAGCCGTTTGGCCAGTACCGACGGCTGCCCGACGAAGTACATGCGGCTGGTGTCGCCGTGCCAGCCGTCCTTGATCACGGTGACGTCGATATTGACGATATCGCCTTCCTTGAGCAGCTTGCCGGGGTTCGGAATGCCGTGGCAGATCACGTGGTTGACCGAGGTGCACAGGGTCTTCGGGAAGCCGCGGTAGCCGACGTTGGCCGGAATCGCCTTCTGCACGTTGATGATGTGCTCGTAGGCGAGGCGGTCGATGTCGTCGGTGCTGACACCGGGTTTCACGTGCGGCACCAGCATTTCCAGCACTTCGGCGGCCAGGCGGCCAGCGACGCGCATCTTCTCGATCTGATCCGGGGTCTTGACGGTAACGGACATGCTTTCCTCGACGATGGGTGGCGGCGGTTCGCGCCGCAGACGCCCGCTGACACCATGAACTTGTGACGGACCGGCGCTCCGGTTTACAATCTTACGGATTTGTCGGCCGGCTTCCTATGCCAGGCAGGCGATCAAGATGCGATTCGCACCGGCCGGATTCAATCCCGGCGGGCGTCTGGCAACGGCGATACAACGCCGAATCCGCACATGCATCGTCACCGCGTTCGGGGTGCTCCGCAAGGAGTCGCACGCGGCGGGTGCATGGAGGTCCAACCCCGGGCTGCACCGCATACCAGACGCTTTCGTCGCGCTGCGGCCCACTGCAATGGAGTTTCACCATGCCTCAAGTCACCATGCGCCAGATGCTCGAAGCCGGCGTGCACTTCGGTCACCAGACCCGTTACTGGAACCCGCGCATGTCGCCGTACATCTTCGGCGCGCGCGGCAAGATCCACATCATCAACCTCGAAAAGACCCTGCCGCTGTTCACCGACGCGATGAACTTCATCTCGGGTCTGGCGCAGCGTCGCGGCACCATCCTGTTCGTCGGCACCAAGCGCTCCGCGCGCGAGGCGATTCGCGAGGAAGCGGCACGCTGCAGCATGCCGTCCATTTCGCAGCGCTGGCTCGGCGGCATGCTGACCAACTTCCGCACCGTCAAGCAGTCGGTTTCGCGCCTGAAGGAGCTCGAGACGATGAGCTCCGACGGCAGCTTCGAGAAGCTCGTCAAGCACGAAGTGCTGTCGCGCATCCGCGAGCGCGAGAAGCTGGAGAAGTCGCTCGGCGGCATCAAGGACATGAACCGCCTGCCGGACGCGCTGTTCGTGATCGATATCGGCCACGAGGACATCGCGGTCAAGGAAGCCAAGAAGCTCGGCATCCCGGTCATCGCCGTGGTCGATACCAACTACGACCCGACGCTGGTCGACTATGCCATCCCGGGCAATGACGATGCGATCCGCGCCGTGCAGCTGTATGCCAGCGCCGTCGCCGACGCCGTGCTCGAAGGCAAGGCCGCCGCGCCGCACGTCGCCGCCGGCAAGGAAGACGACTTCGTCGAAATGGATGCCGAAGGCAACCCGGTCGCCAACAAGGAAGCGCGCGAGCGCGACGACCGCCGCCGTCCGGGCCCGCGCAAGCCGGCTCCGGGCAAGCGTCCGCCGGCGGGCCGTCGTGGCCCGGGCGGTCCCGGTGGTCCGCAGCAGCGTTCGGGCGGCCGTCCGGACACCTCCAGCGAGACGCCGAGCGCCGAGTAAGCATCCGCGCCGGGCCGCCCTTGCGCGGCCCGGTCGCAGCAGCCGGCTGCTGCGCGCCGATTCCGGTCTCGGCATCGGTCGCGTGCCGGTAAAAGTGCTTATTTAAACTACGCGCTTGGGTAAAACACGTACTTCTGTAAAACGAGTGCTTCTGTAAAACGAGCGCCGCGCGCGGCGCGGCACTCCTGCCATCGAGGACACCATGGAAATCACTGCACAGCTGGTCAAGGAACTGCGCGAGCGGTCCGGCGCCGGCATGATGGAATGCAAGAAGGCGTTGACCCAGAACGACGGCGACATCGACACCGCCATCGAATGGCTGCGCAAGCAGGGCCTCGCCAAGGCCGACAAGAAGGCCGACCGCGTCGCCGCCGAAGGCCGCGTCGTACTGGCGCAGGACGGCGGCAAGGCCGTTCTCGTCGAAATCAACTGCGAGACCGACTTCGTCGGCAAGGACACGAGCTTCCTCGCGTTCACCAGCGATGTCGCCAACATCGCGCTCTCCAGCGGCGCGCCGGACGTCAAGGAACTGCTCGACGAAGCATGGCCGGGCGGCGGCAGCGTCGACCAGGCGCGCCAGGCACTGGTCGCCAAGATCGGCGAGAACATCCAGATCCGCCGCATGGTGCGCGTCGACACCGGCAACAACGTCGGCGCCTACGTGCACGGCGGCCGCATCGGCGTGCTCGCCGAACTCAAGGGCGGCAGCGCCGAGTTCGCGCGCAACATGGCGATGCAGATCGCCGCGATGAATCCGCCGTACATCTCGGCCGCCCACGTGCCGGCCGAGATCGTCGCCAAGGAAAAGGAAATCGCGCTCGCCCAGGTGTCGGAAAAGGACAAGGCC
>DASWPR010000001.1:0-2677 GCA_036398455.1 Dokdonella sp. | reverse complement strand
CCGGCGGCCACGCCCAGCGCGAGGGCGCCTGCCAGCGCGCGAATCCTGCCTGCGGGCATGCGCCGCTCCGGTCGAAAAAGGGGCCGCCAGCCTAGGCGGACCGGCGTGCGCAGCACAGTGTCGAAGGTCACTGCGGGCGGTCTCGCGTGGTCGCGCCAGGGCGCCTCTCACAAATGTGAAAAACTGCAAAGGCGGCCCGTGTGCAGGTGCTCAGACGCCGGCGTCGTCGTCTATGCTCTGGGCTCCTTCAGAGGAGTCGTCGTCGTGAAGTGCTTCGTGTTCTTCGTGGTTGCGCTGTGGGCTGCCGATGGCTGGGCGCGCACCAGCAGCGAATCGTTCGAGCGCGTGTTTCCGCAGGAATACACGCAGATGCTGCGCAACGCCAAGATCGCCTACGAGCACGAACGCTACGACGAGGCCTTCCGGCTGTTCCAGCGCACCGCCTGCGCCGGCGACAAGGAGAGCCAGTCGGCGCTCGGCCGCATGTACCTGCTCGGGCAGGGCGTGACGCGCGACGACCTGGTCGGCTATGCCTGGCTCAAGGTGGCCGCCGAAATCCTGTTTCCCGGCTACCAGAAGATCGTGCATCAGCTGGAAGACGCGATGACGCCGCAGCAGCGCAGCATCGCCGATGTCGAGGCGAACCAGCGCATCGCGCTGTACGGCATCGCGGCGACCAACATGAGCTGCGGCAAGACCGCATCGCGTCGCGGCCATATCGTCGACCAGATCGAATGCACGCCCGAGCGCGACGGCGCTCGTTTTCTGCTGCGGCGCTGCGCCGACGCGCCCGCGCCGTAGTCAGTCGCCGCGCCGTGCCGCCGCCAGCGCGGCGGTGTCGAGGCGCACCACCGGATAGACGCCGACGCGCTGCGCCGTGAACCACGGCGAGCGCTCGTAGAAGAACGCCAGGCGTGCCTCCGGCGACTTGGCGAACGCCGGATCGGCAGCGAGCTTCGCATCGAACTCGCGCTGAAGGCCCGGGTCGTTCGCCAGCATGTCGCGGGCGAGCCGCTCCATGACGCGCGTGTCGGCCGCTTCCTTCTGCTCGAAGATCGCATCGAAGAAACCCCAGCCGAGCAGCGAGTCGGGCGCGCGCGGCTCGAGCAGGTTGACGACGAGGTTCGCATCCGGCTGGTCGAGCGGCACGACGACGGCGCCGGCTGCGAATCGGCTCTCGCCGGTCTCGGTGGCGAGCGTGAATTCGCGCAGCGCGTGGCGGCCTTCGAACGGCTGTTCGTCCCAGTGCGGCGCAGCGAGGCGGTAGCGTTCCACCGGCAACGTCGATGCGCGGTCGAGCCGCTCGTAGCGGATGCCGTGCTGGCGCAGTTTGTCGACGATCTGCGGCCACGCGGCCGGAATCAGGTAGGCCGCCGGCACACGCACGCTCTCCGCGGCGACGAGGTCGCGGAAGAATGGCACGACATAGGTTTTCGGCTTCGCCGGCTCATAGCGGACCCAGCTGTCGCCGGAAATCGCGCTGGCCGTCTGTGTGAACGCATAGCCCTTCAGCGTGAACGGCACCGATTGCTCGCTGGTGCGGAACGTGAGCGGCAGCGTCGAGCCGGGCGCGCGCGCAGCCGTCTGCGCGTCGGCCTGCGTGACGACCTTGCGCAGTTCGCCCGGATGGCGGTCGAGGTACGCGAGCGTCGCCGCGATCAGATCGTAGGTCGCGTGCACACGCATCGCATAGGATTTCAGCATGTGCGTCTCGACCAGCAGCGCGGCGCGATTGCGCAGGGCGACGTAGCCGGTCGAGAAGCGCGGCCCGGAACCGAAATTGGCGATGCCCTTGCCGATGTCGCGGTGATCGACCAGTTCCAGGTAAGGGGCGGCGAGATGGCCGTGCTTCTCGAAATCAGGAAATATGGAATTCTGGAAAGCTTCGCTTTGCCACTTTTTTACGGCGGGATGCAGCGGCCCCCATTCTTCCTGGTACCAGGTGAGGTCGTACTGATAGTCGGCGCCGTCGGTGGTGTGGATGTCCATGAACAGGTCCGGCAGCCAGGCATCGAACATCGCCAGCCAGTCGCGCATCTCCGGCGCGTCCGCCTTCATGTAGTCGCGGTTGAGATTCTGGTACTGCGCGTTCGAGCGGAAGCCCATTTCGCGCGGGCCGTTCTGGTTGATGCGGTGATATGGGCTGACGTTCTCGTGGCCGTCGACATTGAAGATCGGCAGGTAGACGAGGATGACGTGATCGGGCAGCCGCGCCGGTTTCGTACCGATCGCAAGATCGCGCAGCAGCATCAACCCGGCGTCGTTGCCTTCGATCTCGCCGGCATGGATGCCGGCCTGCACGAGCACGATCTCCTTGCCGGAAGCGCGCGCCGCGGCCGGCGTGAACTCGCCGTCCTTCGCCGCGACGACGAGCATCAGGTCGCGGCCTTCCGGCGAGACGCCGAAGCGGGTCAGATGGATTCGCTCCGGCGCCGCGGCGGCCAGGCGCTGCAAATAGGCGTGGGTCTGCTCGTAGGAAGCGGTGGTCGCGAACTTCGCCTGCTCGGCGGGCGTGGTCCAGTCGGCGCACATGGCGGGTTTCATCGGAAAAACGGCGGATGCGACCAGCAGCGCGAGCGCCGTGGCCGCCGACTTCGTGGCTTTCATCAATGGGTCGCCCGGTGCGGTCGCGGAGCGGCGATGGTACGACGCGGCGGTGCGAGTGCGCAGTCCGTCC